>NZ_JAUBRJ010000108.1:0-14554 GCF_036701805.1 Microcoleus sp. N3A4 | reverse complement strand
CCGCCGTGATTGTCAGGTGCGTCGCCATGAAATTGTCGCTGTGCGTTGAATTAGTCGAGCGCGACGCACCCTACAGAAACTTACCCCCAGGAGACGGCAATGCCGTTTCCCTACAGATTTAACTGACTCCAGATATTGTCAGGTGCGTCGCCATGAAATTGTCGCTGTGCGTTGAATTAGTCGAGCGCGACGCACCCTACAGAAACTTACCCCCAGGAGACGGCAATGCCGTTTCCCTACAGATTTAACTGACTCCCGAAACGATCGCAAAACCCAGAACTGCGACAAACACAATCAGGGCATAAAATTGAGCGCGACCGTTCTCAATGTATTTCAATCCTTCGCCTGTTACCAGGGCGAGAAAACCTGTCAAATTAACCACACCATCGACGACTCGCAAATCCACTTCCATGACTTGCCGCGCTAAACGGCGGCTGCCTTTGACGAAGAGAAATTCGTTGATGTCATCGAGATACCACTTGTTGAGCGAGAACTCGTAAAGCGGTTTGATCTTTTGGGCGATCGCACTTGCGTCAATTTTACGGCTCAAATACATCAGAGAAGCCAAAGTAATGCCCAACAAAGCAATACCTACAGAGCTTCCGCCCATGATTAGAAATTCCGTCAAATCGAACTCGGCAGCGTGTTCCAAAACTTCTTCGAGAGACTCCCCTGGCGCGCGAACAAACTGCTCGAAATAATTGGCAAACGGAGTTCCCAGAAAACCGATAAACACAGAAGGTACTGCCAACAACACTAACGGCAAAGCCATTGTCAGAGGAGATTCGTGAGGCAAATGGTCGTGTTCGTCGTGACTTTCGCCAGTTGATGCCAATTCCTTAACGTTCATCGCTCCCGGGCCAAAAACAACACCGGGTTGCAGGAGTTGCCGCTTGATGGCGCTGTCATTGCCCCGGAATTCGCCCTCAAAGGTGCTGAAATACATTCGGAACATATAAAACGCGGTCATCCCGGCCGTCAGCCAGCTAACAGCCCACAAAGCGGGATTTGCTGCGAAGGCGCTGGCGAGGATTTCGTCTTTTGACCAAAAACCAGCAAACGGCGGAATTCCGCAGATTGCTAAATTGCCGATCAAAAAGCAACTTGCTGTAATCGGCATATATTTCCGCAAGCCGCCCATGACTCGCATATCTTGAGCGAGTGCGGGGTTGTGGCCGACGACTGCTTCCATACCGTGAATGACTGAACCCGAACACAGGAACAGCATCGCTTTGAAGTAAGCGTGAGTCATCAAGTGGAAAAGTCCGGCACTGTAAGCGCCGATGCCCATTGCCATCACCATGTAGCCGAGTTGGGAGATGGTGGAGTAGGCTAAGCCTTTTTTGATGTCATTTTGGGTAATCGCGATCGACGCTCCCATAAATGCCGTAAAACAGCCGGTGCAGGCGATCAAATTCATGACTGCCGGCAGCCCTTCAAACACCGGGTACATCCGAGCGATCAGGAAGACGCCGGCTGCTACCATCGTCGCGGCGTGGATCAGGGCCGAAATCGGTGTAGGGCCTTCCATTGCGTCTGGTAGCCAGACGTGGAGGGGGAATTGAGCGGATTTGGCGGCCGGCCCCAAAAATATGAGGACGCCGAAGATTGTCGCCAGAGTCGCGCTCAGGGCACCGGATTCGACTAAGGAGTGCAGGCGCTCGCCCATCACGCTAAATTCAAAGCTGCCCGTGGCCCAGTAAATGCCGAGGATGCCCAGCAGCAGGCCGAAGTCGCCAACGCGGTTGGTGACAAAAGCTTTTTGGCAGGCGTCAGCAGCGGGTTTGCGATCGTACCAAAATCCGACTAGCAGGTACGAACACATACCTACGAGTTCCCAAAAAATGTAAATCTGAACGATGTTCGGGCTGATTACGAGACCCAACATCGACGCGCTGAAGATGCTCAGGTAGGCGTAAAAACGCACGTACCCGTCATCGTGAGCCATGTAGCCGTCGGTGTAAATCATCACCAAAAAGGCGACCGTGGTTACGATCGCCAGCATTACCGCCGTCAGGGGGTCGATAATATAGCCCATATTCAGCGAGAAGTCGCCAGCAGAAGCCCACTGAATAGTGCGGGTGTAGGGTGCGTGGCCCTGTAGTTGACTCCACAGCAATGCAAAAGACAGTACCATTGACCCTCCGAGCGCGGAGACGATTAATATCGCATTCGCTTGTCGGAGTTTGTTGGTTGCCTGGTTAAAGGTGATTAAGCCTAGACCTACTAGCATTGCGCCTGCCAGCGGCAGGACTGGAATCAGCCAAGCGTATTGATAAAGCAGTTCCATGACTGATAGGTAGTTTAAAGTTTCTACTAGATATTGCCAAAACTGTAAACAATTGTGACACACGCCTGCGCGACCCGGCATAAATACTTGTTGTAATTCTCAAGCGCTGTCGATCGACAGCGCTTGAGAACTACTCCCTATTTTCCCGATCGGGCCGATCGATCTAGTTCGCCTTAAATCTATGCCAAAATATAGATTGACAAATCGAGACTGTCTTGGAATGACAGGGCTCAAGAAACCCGGTTTTTTAACCGATACCCTCGCGCTCCACACCGTATTTTCGTAAAAAAAACCTGTTTCTGCGTTCAGGACTGCGAGATTTGGCGGTCGGGTGGTCGATCGACAAATCAGGAATTGCTTCTGCTTTTTACATAAAAGCCGAATGCCTTGGAGCCGTTACCTGTTAACTGCTTTCGGTTGCAGCCGTTGAGCTTGGGAAGAGAGTTCAGCCAGGAGCATCCACGAATCCAGAGTCCGCCGCAGTTCCTCGCGTCCTTGGAAGTCTTCAAATCTAAATCGAACTTTATCGCCCTCAAACAAAATCAGCGTCGGCAGACTTGTCAGCCGGTAAGTGTTGGCCAACTTGAAACATTGATCGGCATTCACCCCTACGAGCTTGATTTGTCCTGCCCACTGTGACTCAAAAGTCTTAAGCGTGGGGTCGATCGCGCGGCACAAACCGCACCAAGGCGCCGAAAAATGAACTAAAACGGGGGTAGAGGCTTGAAACACCTCTTGTGCAAAAGTGCGTTCGCTAACCGACAACACCATGATCCCTCAATATTTAATAATTTTTTTTCTATTCTAGGGATCATGCTACCAGTATATGTTTCTAGTTACACGCATCAAAAAAGGATGAATTTTCCACAGCACGCCCGTAAAAATGACTACACCCACATAGGAAGGGCGCAGAAACTCAAGCAAATCAAGGGTTTGACGCTTTTGCAGGATTGCCAAAAATGGAATAATTGAAGTTCGAGATTTGATGGTTTCAAAGGATTCGCCAAAACGAGCCTGAAGCCGCCTGTCGCCGTGCCACACTCCGAACAGGTGGTGAAGTACCAAACCGATGGAAGTGACGAGGGTAAAGCTAGTGCCAATCCACAGGGTATGGGCCACGCACCAAATCACCTGTCCCACCATTTGCGGGTGACGGGTGATGCGAATGATGCCGGCTTCGTAGAGGTGAACTTGGGGCTTTTGGACAGCGGCAATTTCTAGGAGGTTGAAAGTTGCTGGGTACAGAAACAGAAAGGAAATTGCCGAAAGTATCCAAACTGCAGGTTTAACTCCGGGTAATCCCTGTACTTGCCAAAGCTGCAGGCCGTCGTAGCGGTGGTTGAAAAAGTAGACAACCAGAATGACTGCCAGCGGCAAACTGACAAGGGCAAACAAAACGCGGTAAAGTCTCGGCCCGATCAGCTTTTCACCTCGGGGCCGGAGGGCTGCTAAACCGCTGTGGGCGATCGCAAAAACCAGTAACAGGCCCAGAATAACTAAGTGGGAGTCGAGCGCCAAGTCGATCGTCATTGCAAATATTAAGAAAAGTTATTGATTCTAGGCCAATTTGTGTCACAAAGTATCTATGGGAGCATTCAGCGCTTATCAGTCAGTTAACTGTTCGCTGTTCGCTGTTCACTGTTAGCCGTTGGTTGTTAGCCGTTGGTTGTTGACTGTTGACTGTTCGCTGTTGACTGTTCGCTGTTTGCCGATCGCAGTCAACTATCAACCATCAACCGTCAAATGACAAATGACAAATGACACAGTTAACTGACAAATGACAACTGACAATTAGATATATGTCTGACCTTCCTTTCACTTTAGACCAGTTACGCATTCTCAAGGCGATCGCCTCTGAAGGCAGCTTCAAACGCGCCGCCGACAGCCTCTACGTATCCCAGCCAGCAGTTAGCTTGCAGGTGCAAAACTTAGAGAGACAGTTGGACGTGCCGCTGTTTGACCGGGGGGGGCGCAGGGCGCAACTGACCGAAGCCGGACACCTGCTGCTGAGTTACGGCGAGAAAATTTTATCGCTTTGCCAGGAAACTTGTCGAGCTCTGGAAGATTTGCAAAATCTGCAAGGCGGTACTTTGATCGTCGGTGCTTCTCAAACAACGGGGACGTATTTGCTACCCCGGATGATCGGGATGTTTCGCCAAAAATACCCGGATGTAGCGGTACAGCTTCACGTTCACTCGACCCGCCGCACGGCGTGGAGTGTGGCCAACGGGCAAATCGATTTGGCAATTGTTGGCGGAGAAATTCCTACCGAACTTGTAGAAGCTTTAGAAATTGTTCCTTACGCTGAGGACGAACTGGCTCTGATTCTCCCTCCATCTCACCCGATGGTACAACAAGAAACAATCCAAAAAGAAGACCTTTACAAATTGCAGTTTATATCCCTTGATTCGCAGTCTACTATCCGCAAAGTAATCGATCAGGTACTGACTCGCTGCGGCATTGACACGCGCCGCCTGAAAATAGAGATGGAGCTAAATTCGATCGAAGCAATTAAAAATGCCGTTCAGTCGGGGCTGGGAGCTGCATTTGTGTCGGTTTCGGCGATCGAAAAAGAGTTGCTGATGGGCGTTTTGCACAAATCTCAAATGGACGAAGTTGTGGTAACTCGCATTTTGTCCCTGATTTACAACCCCAACCGCTACCGTTCTAAAGCTGCAGAGGCTTTCAGCAATGAAATTTTGCCTTCCTTTGCTACTTATTCGACCATCCAGGAGAAGAAAGAACCCCCGGCGAGCGATTTGGGATTCATAGAAATAGCAACTCCCAACTCGGCGGGAAATTAATCTATTAGGTCGCCGGTTGTTAGCAGTTCGCGGTTAGTTGAGAGATTAAACTCTGGTTTGATAACCCCTGGGAAAAATATCAAATTCCTAATTACCAATTACCAATTACCAATTAACAACAAGCAATTACCAAACCAAAATGGAAGTTTACTGCACCCGCCCGGGCTGCCCGCGCCCTCAAAACTATTTTCTCGACCTAGATGACAGTTCGCTGCTGAAAACGGTGCAGCAAAAGTTTTGCACGACTTGCGGGATGCCCCTGATTTTGAGCGGGCGCTATTTGCCCGTGAGGTTGTTGGGTCAAGGCGGTTTTGGCGCGGCGTTTTTGGCCAGAGACCGCTATACTCCGGCGATGCGGCAGTGCGTTGCTAAACTTTTGCAGCCGTCGGTAAGTCTGACTCCGGCACAGTTAAAAATCGCTCAAACTCTTTTTGAACGGGAAGCGGCGGTGCTGGAAGAACTGGGAAACGAACATTCGCAAATTCCGAGTTTGCTGGCGTTTTTTGAGTTGACTGTTCCGAGTTTGCAGCCGGGGAAAAACGATCAGTTGTTCTATTTGGTTCAAGAATTTATTGACGGTGAAAATTTGGAGGATGAACTAGCTGCTAAAGGCAAGTTTTCGGAGGCCCAGACGGTGGAGGTGCTGCGGGAAATTTTGAAGGTTCTCGATTTTGTTCACTCTCGCGGTTCGATTCACCGGGATATTAAACCTGCTAATATTATGCGGGGGAAAAACGGTCGGCTTTATTTATTAGATTTTGGGGCGGTTAAACAAGTAACACAAAGTGTTGGGAGTGCAAAAGCTTCGACTGGTATTTATTCCTTGGGTTATGCTCCGCCAGAACAAATGAGCGGGCAAGAAGTTTATCCGGCAACGGATTTGTATGCTTTGGCTGTGACTTGCATTACTTTGCTCAGCGGTTTGCAGCCGACGGAGTTGTTTGATAGTTACAGAAATGAGTGGAATTGGCATTCGCGGGTGCAGGTAAGTTCGCGTTTGGCTCGCGTTCTCGATCGAATGTTATTATCAGCTCCCAGCCAGCGCTTTCAATCGGCAGCGGAGGTGGAAGCGGCTCTGAAATACAATTCTCAACAGCCTACGAGGGTCGTGGCACCGCCGACAGTAAGGACTCCGACTCCCCTACCGACTCAGCCGCCACCACCGACTCAGCCACCTCCTGTGCCTGTTCCTGCGACTCCTCCTGCGACTCCTCCGTCTGGGCTGCAACCTTCGCCGAGAAGGGCTTTTTCTATTTGGGAGGTTTTGGGAGGGGCGGCGTTTACGGGTTTTGAGGGTGGGTTGCTGGCGATCGCCCTGACGAGTTTGCCGCTTTCTCGGAGTATTGGTATCGGATTGTTGGGGATGATTGTGGCGGGTTTGATTTACTGCCAGTACCGCAGGGCGATCGAACAAACTGAGATGTTGATTATTGGCGCTGGTACTCTGGCTGTGCTGTGGTTTTTCCCGGCTTTGCAGACGGCTGCAGTTGCGTTTTATCCGAATTCTCCGATCGCGGGCGTGTTGTTTGTGGGATGGTTGGGGGCTTTGGGGGCGATCGCTGGAACAGCTATTTTTCGCTTAATTTATAAGTTACTTTCTAATATTTTTTAATTTAACTATTGCGGTTCTCAAGCGTGGTGAGGTATGCCCTATGCCCTATGCCCTATGCACCTCGGGTACCTCATGTTACTGAAGTGTTGTGCACCCCCGACACTCGTCCCAATTCCGGTTGCATCCGCAGTTGGGCCAACACCGGCAGGTGCTCTGAACCAATGGCCGGTAAAACTTTGGCTGATTTTGCCCCCCAGTGCTTAGAATACCAAACATAGTCAAGCCTCACCAGGGGAAAAGTTAATTTCCAGTTTAACTGTTTAACCAATAAATTCAGATCCCATCCGTTAGGAAAAGTAAAGCCAAAACCCAGTCCTGCTGTTCGGAAAGCATCTTGCATAACCGCTTTCAAATAATAGTAGTCTTGAGATTGGTCAGTCAAATTAAAGTCCCCGGCGGCAATAGTCGGCAGCGTTTCTTTCTGGAGTCGCCGCACTAAATCTTGAATTTGTGCCGGTCTGTCGCCGTACTCGTAAACTGGGATTTTGAGGAAAGGCAAAATTTTATGCTGGCGAAACCACGGTGGAGTTGTTGAAATGTTATAAAGAACTACATCTTGCTGGTTCATTTCGATAAGAGCTCGTTCCTGTGGTTCGTTCCCACCGGCTAGCTGTAACTTTTGGGAAGAGCGAATCGGATATCTGCTGAGAATCACATGGTATCCGCGCCCCAGGTGGTGCGGGTATAATACGGCCAACTTAGAGAATACTTCTTCGGCGTAATCTTCATTAATTTCTTGCAAACAAATGAGGTCTGGTTTTTCTTCCTGAATTAGGTTAACCAAAGCTTGTCGGGATTTGCGATGCCAGCCGAGGTTGAGAGAAAAAACCTTGAGAGTTGGCTGGGAGTCACTGATGTTCGCGGGCTGGGGAGAAAAGTAGGTGACGTGCAGCCAACCCAGCAGGCAGATGCCAGCCACAGATGAAACAATCGCGAACCAGCATTTCTTTATCAGAAAAAACCCTAGAATTGGCAGCAGGAAGATTGGCAAGAAAATCCAAGGAACAAAATCCCCCATCAAGGCAATCGGCCACAGCCTGTCCCAAAATATCTGTCTCAGAATCAGATAGCCGACAATCACTGCTGAGTAGGCGTAGGCGAGCAGTTGAGCAATTCGCTGCAAAAATCGGTAAGGCTTAATCATAGCGCCGTCTGCAATAGCATCCTCTTACTGGTGTGGGGACAAAAAACAGGATATTGTCAGCTCAAATTAACTGAAATGGCCGCTTCCCTGCTGAGGCTAGGCAATACACTTCTCTTGTGTCCGGCTCTTTTATTTTATACAGACTTCTGGCTGGAAAAAGTGATTGAAAATCGCGATCGGTATATTGCTATTTAGAGTAAGTTGTTGGTTAAACCAAAATTAGCGATCGCGAAGTTAGGAATCTCAAGCAAATGGTAAATTTAAGCGAACTTTTAGAACCCATCGCCAGTCAATTTCGGAGTCTGGGAATTCCCGAATCGATTACTCATTGGGGACACCCGGTAATGATGGGGATCGTGGTGGTGGCGATGGGCAGTTTTGTCGGGTATACGGGATGGCAGGGACGTTTGGCCCCCGATAAAGATGTTGCACTCAAAAGTCGATCGGATCACCGCAAGCTTGCACCGTGGATGTTTCTATTTCTAGCTTTGGGCTATACAGGCGGCTTGCTGTCGCTGGTGATGCAGCACCAGCCTGTTATGGAAAGCCCGCATTTTTGGACGGGTTCGGCAGTGCTGGTTTTGCTGGCTGTTGGCAGCTTGATTTCGCTGACGGGTTTTGGGGGCAATAAGCCAGCACTGCGCGCGCTTCACGCTTATTTAGGCACGACGGCTTTAGCACTTATGGTGCTGCACGCGGCTTTCGGTTTAAAATTGGGGCTGTCTATTTAGAAGAGGAAGAGGAAGGGGAAGGAGAAGGGAAAGAATATCAGGCAGGACTAAGACCAACTGGCACAATTGGTAGGGTGCGTCAGATGCTGCAACCCTTGATAATCTCTCAATAACCGAGTCTGACGCACCATACAAGCTGACTTAAGTGTGACAGTTGGCTGTAGTCGTATCAGGAAAGAAATTTTGCTATAACTTACGCACGGGTAGCCAGAAACCGGTTTTTTTGCCCAAATACACGGCGTTTAGCCCTTTACCCTGGTTAAAAAACCCGGTTTCTTTGGTAAGGAGTCCATAAGTCCCGGATCGGTTTCCCTGAAATATTCCCCCTCTAAATTACTAATTAATGAATCAAGCAACGGGTGTGATTTTCTGTCTTGCCTACATTGTGGGATTGATTTCTACAGCGGTTTCTTGGGGTAGATACGGGATACTTGCTTTGGGAATAGCGGCCTCCGTCGCCCTGCCGAAATTGTTGCGAAAATTTACTCGAAATTCTGTAAAAGTTACTAAGAAAAGACGCAGCAGACAAAAAGAAAATACTCTTGAAGAACCCTTAGATGCGAGGGAAGAATTGAGTTTGTTGGAGATGCTGCCGAGATCGAAATGGGTGTGGGCAGTTGCGGGTTTGGTGGCATTTCTAGCTAGCTTTTATTTTGCAGTTCGATCGCCCCAACCGGCAATTAATGACATCAGCAAACTGATTCCGGCTGGCGGGAACACTCAAGAAGTGGCGGTGACAGTTCGCGGTAGAGTTGTCAGTACGCCGCGATTGACTCGATCGGGCCGATCGCAATTTTGGCTAGAAACAGATTTAGTTAGCGAAATAAATGGCGGCGAGGGAGGAGCAGTAGTAAACCGCCCAGTATCGGGTAAACTCTACGTTACAGTGCCCCTGCTGCAAGCAACGGGTTTGTATGCCGACAATACGATCGCAGTTGTGGGTTCCTTGTACAAACCGCAGCCGCCGTCGAATCCGGGGGCTTTTGATTTTCAAGCCTATTTAGCCAGAGAAGGGGCTTTTGTCGGACTTAAAGGCCGTCAAATTGACTGGAGGAGAGAAAATGCGATCGCGGATGTAAATCGAGTTAACAGCCAAACGGCTGCTTTCTGGGAGTCAAGCGGGATGCAGCCATCGAAAATTCAAGCGATGCGACAGCGGATCGTGCGATCGCAGCTATCGCAGTTAAATGTTCCCGAAGGCCCGCTGATCGGTGCGATCGCCCTCGGCAAACAAGCAGTAGATTTACCTTACAACATCCGCGACTTTTTTGTGCAAGCTGGATTAGCACACGCGATCGCAGCTTCCGGCACTCAAGTTTCGATGGTTTTGGCTTTAGTTCTAGCTTTAACCAGGCGTTTTTCCAAACAATTGCAATTTAGCTTTGGCGTCGGCGCTTTATTTTTGCTCGTGGGGCTAACTGGCTTTGAACCATCAGTATGCCGCGCCGCTTTGATGGGATTTGGAACACTATTTGCTTTGGTGCTGAACCGCCAAGTTAAGCCGCTGGGATTGCTGTTAATTGCTGCTACTATTTTACTGCTGGTTAACCCTTTGTGGATTTGGGATTTAGGCTTTCAACTGAGTTTTTTGGCGACTTTGGGGTTAATAGTGACAACGCCGCCGCTGATGGCAAAGTTGGACTGGATGCCGCCCGCGATCGCTTCGATTGTTGTAGTTCCGATCGCCGCTTCAGTTTGGGTATTGCCACTGTTACTTTATGTTTTTAGTGTGGTATCACCTTACAGCATTTTAGTCAATATTATTGCGGCTCCTTTGCTGTGGATTTTGAGTATTGGGGGGATGATTAGCGCTTTAGCTGGATTGATTTTTCCGCCCGCTGGTAGTGTTTTAGCGCAACTGCTGGACTATCCGGCGAAAGGGTTAATTGCGATCGCCCAATATTTCTCGCAATTGCCCGGTAATTCGGTAGCTGTCGGTCAAGTATCGGTGTTTCAGCTAATCGTGCTTTACAGTTTAATTTGCTGGGTTTGGATCGGGGGAAAAAAGAAGAAGGAAGAAGGAAGAAGGAAGAAGGAAGAAGGAAGACAGAAGAAGGAAGAAGGAAGAAGGAAGACAGAAGAAGGAAGACAGAAGAAGGGGAAAAGTAGAGTTATTTCGCTGCCGAGTTTTTCATCTGCTTGGATTTTACCGCTGGCGGTTGTGGCGGGAATTGGGATCGTAGTTTTGCCAGCTTGGCACGTTCAAGCCTCTTTATTTCAAGTTACTTTGCTAGCGACATCTGGCGAGCCAGTTTTAGTAATTCAAGATAGGGGAAAAGTGGCGCTGATCAATAGCGGTGATGAAAATACTGTGAGGTTTACAGTGCTGCCTTTTTTGCAGCAGCAAGGAGTTAATTCTGTGAATTTTGCGATCGCCACTCACGGTCATTTAGGATTGAGCGGAGGTTGGGGAAAATTACTAGAACGCTTGCCAATTAAAACATTTTATGATAATAACGCTCCGAAACAAATTCACCGTGGCAGCGATCGGGAATTTATGACGGCTGTGCAATCACACCAAGGCGTTTACTTTCCTTTAGAAACTAACAGTACCGTCGATCTGGGTTCGACGCGGTTGCAGTTCGTGAATGCGGAGATTCCGGTGGTAGAATTGCTGGTGGGTAATCGAACTTGGTTGCTAGTCGGTGAAATGACACCGGAAGCGCAAAAAAAATTGGCAGCAACGGGAACATTGAAGCCGGCTCAAGTGCTGTGGTGGTCTGGAAAAACCCTGACGGCCGAGTTATTGGGCGCAGTTGGGCCGCAAGTGGCGATCGCATCTGCTGACGAAATCGACCCAGAAACCGCCGCCCAACTGCGCCAAAGCAAAACCCAGATTTTCTGGACAGGGCGCGACGGAGCCCTCCAGTGGACTCCAGCAGGGGGATTTAAGACCACTCTGGAATCTGAAGAAAATCAAACTTCTTTTTTATAAAGATTTACAATCTGGCGCACTGTGCGGTAAAATACTTTTAGCTCACATCTCAAATTAATTGGAGAGGTGGCAGAGCGGTTGAATGCGGTAGACTCGAAATCTACTTTAGGGGTAACTCTAACGTGGGTTCAAATCCCACCCTCTCCGTACATCTAAGCGTCAAGTGGCAAGCGCGCACCTTATCAACGTAGGGTGCGCTCACCTTATTATATTATCGATCGCCCTATCAAAAATAAGTTAATTCAAATAGAGTTTTCATATCAATTCCGGTAACACTCCTGATGATGGGGAGTGGCAAGTGGGGAGTGGGAAAATGTGGAATTATTGACCTCGACTCGATCGTTCCCATGAAACCGGAAACGATATCAGCTATAAAATTCAACTCCACAATCTCAGTAGCATGATAGCGACTTTCATTTCGGTAAGGTAGAGGCTTAGAATTTCAAGGGAACTCTTAACTCGAAACCGGGAACAAAAACAGGGAAGAGTGTTTGTAAAGCAGGCGGTTGCAAACCGCTTTCTCAATCACGAATCAGGTGCGGGCACAGGATCGGGGAATTGGCCTACATTCTTGCTTTCCCCAGTCAGTAGTCGCTAGTTCCTAGCAAGAAAACCCCTAGCCTGTTGGTCGTTCCCCGTTCCCCGTTCCCTATTTCTTCTAATAACTGAGCTCATAGTTGCGAGGTGGCGCTAATTGCGCTAAAGCCTAGCACGAAATGCTCACCCCGGAATAGAAATCACAAACTCCGAACCCTGTCCCAAGGAAGAATTTACGAGTAACGTACCTCCATGTTTTTCCACAACAATTTGGTTGGCTATCGACAATCCTAATCCAGTTCCTTGACCCACACACTTAGTTGTGAATAAGTGGTTAAAGATGTTTTCCTTGATTTCGTTCGACATCCCCACTCCATTATCTTTAATGCGAATCACAACCTGATTTTTGGATTCGCTCAGAGCAGTTTGAACCGTGATTTGATTGGGTAGGGCTTTAATTTCATTAAAACTCCGCCCTTTATTTGACTCCTCCAGAGCGTCAATGGCATTGGCCAGTACGTTCATAAATACCTGGTTCAACTGTCCGGGAAAGCATTTTACTAGAGGCAAGTTACCATACTCTTTCACAACTTCTATGGCAGGGCGAAACTCGCTCGCTTTCAAACGGTGCTTGAGAATCAGCAGAGTGCTTTCGAGTCCGTCGTGAATATTGAAAGAAACTGGTCGATCGCTATCTGCCCTCGAAAACGTTCTCAAACTCGTACTGATATTGCGGATGCGATCGACTCCCTCATTCATTGAGCCAATCAATTTCGGCAAATCTTCTCGCAAATACTCCAAGTCCATCTCCTCAATTTCTGCTTCAATTTCCACTCCCGGATTGGGAAATTTTTCTTGATACAAGTCAATCAAGTGGAATAAATCCCCCACGTAGTCTTGAGCCGGTTGCAAATTGCCGGCGATAAAGCCTACGGGATTGTTAATTTCGTGGGCTACCCCTGCGACTAAATTTCCGAGAGCAGACATCTTCTCACCCTGCACCAATTGCAACTGCATCTGTTTGAGATCGTGAAGATAAAGCTCTAGTTTTTGGGCATAATCCTGGGATTGCTGATACAGTCGGGCGTTTTGTAAGGAAATTGCAGCTTGCGAGCAGAGGATGTTGAGGATGGCGACGCGATCGGGCGTAAATGCTCCGATTGTGAGATTATTCTCTATATACAAAATCCCCATGACTTTGCCTTGATGGAGAATGGGAGTGCATAAAACACTCTTGGGTTGCTGTTGGATGATGTAAGAGTCAGAAGCAAACGTGGTTTGAGTGCTGACATTATCAAACACTAAGGTTTCTTTTGTGCGTTTGACGTAATTAATTAAGCTTAGAGGAATTGCTTGACTCTCTTCAACGAGCAGAGAGTCTAGATGGCAATCTTGACGATTTGTACAGTGGACGGCAACTCTCCAATTTCCGTCTTCATTTAAAATTAATGCTCCGGTTTGTGCTCCGGCATTCTTCACAACCACTTGCATCAAAGTAGTCAGCAATTGCTCTAGCTCGATTTCGCTGGAGAGAGCTTGAGACGCTTCAATCACGGTTGGCAAATCTACTAACTCCGAACTGCTGGTGCTGCCAATAATAGTCTTATTTGTGCTAGAGATGGATGACGATCCATTGGTGGAGGTGTGAATTGTTTCGTTCGGATGCTGGCGAGTTTGATTCGGTTGTAGGATAGCAGCAAGAAGTTGGGGATAGCGCTGTTCTAAATGGTCAATCTTCGCTTTTGCTCCCCAACGAGCGTAAGCATAGTAAGCATCAATTAAATAGGGTTTTGCGAGTTTTTCTTTGCCCCATTCTAAGTAGAATTTAGCCGCGAGTTCGTTAGCTAGTGCTTCTTCGTTGATGTACTCGTTTTCTTGGGCGAGGGCGATCGCTTTATCGTACATCTCGATCGCCTCTACTTTTTGGTTTAAAACCCGATGCCGTTCTGCTTCCACTAGATAGAATTTATGCAGATGATTCATGGGGGCATGATGCGCCCATTTTTGCATTTTTTCTTGATTAGCTCTTACTCTGTCGAGAATGCCCTGTTGCTCTGACTGTGGAGTATCGGGGTACACCGCCAGGCGTACTAAAGAATCGTAAAAATGGAATAGAGGAACAAGGGGCAATGATATCACTGCGCCCAAATACTTCTCGGCTATAGCGATATTCTCAATTGCTTCTGAGTAATTTTCAAACCAGTAACTAAGTAAAACTTTGTTACAATATATGTAGGCAACTCCTATTTTGTCGTTTGCTTGCTGATACAGTGGCAACTTTACATGTTCATCCCAGACTTCACCCTTTAGAACACAGGGATTGTCACTTTTTCCGAGAAGATTTAAGGTAATCTGCCAATAGATTTCTAGATAATTAAGCGCTGTTTCTTGCTTAATTTTATGAATAGCATCTTTGTTTCTTGCTAAGCTGTTCGACATCTAAACTGCATTAATTAAGTTACCTTTGTTTTTGATCTTTCGGTTCCATTTCATAATTAATT
>NZ_JAUBRJ010000183.1:0-1342 GCF_036701805.1 Microcoleus sp. N3A4 | reverse complement strand
CTAGTACAGCGCGGCGGAAATCAACAGACCATATTGGTAGGATTGGTGAGAAAATAATCTAGTCTGGTTAAAAACCGTGTTGGCGGACGTATTAAGGGATCACAGTGTGGCTAAGTTAACTCCTAAAACATTAAATTTAAGCGATGATGAGCGGATTCAACTCCAACAGTTGAGCGACAGACACAACACGCCGCAACAGATAGCCCGACGAGCTAGAATCATTCTCATGGCATCTGAGGGTCAAAACCATCGTGAAATTGCGCGAAATTTAGATATTAATCGGCAAATGGCTCGTTTATGGCGAAATCGATGGTTGGAGACCAACGGAAAAGACTTATCGATTTTGCAAAGATTACAAGATCAAGAGCGTATTGGTGCACCAGTAAAATTTAGCATGGAACAAGTAATCGAGTTGTTTGCTCTGGCGTGTTCGCCACCATGCGATTACGGAAGACCAATCAGCCACTGGAGTTCGAGAGAACTGGCAGATGAAATCATCAAGCAAGGCATTATTGAAAGCATATCTGTCCGCCATGTGGGAAGATTACTAGAAGAAGCCGAAGTTAAACCCCACGCCTTGTCGCTACTGGTTAACCCCCCCCTGAAGACGCAGAATTTGACGCAAAAGTGGCAGATATTACTGGTTTATACATGAGTGCGATTGAGCGTCATCTTCAAGGGGAGCGGACAATATCCATTGACGAGATGACAGGTATTCAAGCAACTGAGCGATTAGAAAAAGACTTGCCAATGCGACCTGGCAAAGTCGCAAGAAGGGAGTTTGAGTATATTCGTCACGGCACACAAAGCTTAATTGCTAGCTTCGATGTTGCCACGGGTCAAATTATCGAGCCGACTTGTGGAGATACCAGAACAGAAGTTGATTTTGCCCTTCATATTCGTCGAACTATTGAAAGTGACCCTGATGTCCCAAAATGGCATTTGATTATGGACTGCCTGAACACTCATCAGTCTGAGTCTCTGGTTCGTTTGGTTGCAGAAAAAGAAGGTCTGGATATTGACTTGGGTATGAAGGGGAAAAGTGGTATCTTGAAATCCATGAAATCTCGCACTACTTTTTTGTGTGACCCTGCACACCGAATTGTTTTCCATTATACACCGAAACATTCTTCATGGCTCAATCAAATTGAGATTTGGTTCAGTATTTTGGTGCGCCAATTACTCAGAAGAGCAAGTTGTGTCAGTCGCGAGGATTTGAAAAATCGAATCCTGCATTTTATCGACTACTTTAATCAAACAATGGCTAAACCTTTTAAGTGGACATATAAGGGCAAAGTTTTGGCTGTTTAATGGTCTGTTTATTTCCGCCGCGCTGTACTAG
>NZ_JAUBRJ010000182.1:0-1354 GCF_036701805.1 Microcoleus sp. N3A4 | reverse complement strand
CCGACTGCTGTTCCTTATATTTTACAATCATTTCATCAGGATTTAATTGTGAAACATCCAGCACATTAGTAGCTAAGGAATGAAAATTTAATAACTTTAGCGTCTGCTAAATACTCGGAACTGCACGATAATTCCATTTGGGCAGATATTCATCAAAAATAATTTTCATTGTTTCTTTAAATCCATTAGCTACTTTTCGACCAGTTTCATAAATTTTATCAATCACATTTACTACGACAGAAAGCCCGGTTTTAGTATGCGTTTTTGCCATGAGTTTTTTCACTAACTCAAGAGAAGTAAAAATCACTCCTTGACAGGCTCTAGTTACGTGAGGAAACAAACGATGTTCGATCGGATTATATTTCGAGGTATAGGGAGGATAGTGTGCGATTCTAATTTCTATCCCTAGCTCGTCAACTAACTTTTGTAAATCTGATTTAAATATGTGATGATTAGAATTGTTACTACCACCTCCATCGCATTTTATTAAAATTGAATCGGCTTGAGGATAGATAAATTTTCCGTAATTAACCCACCATAATTTAATCGATTCACAAGCAAATTCACTCGTATCTTTACTGATTCCCAGGTTTAAATATCCTCGGTTGTGTTGCAGATCATAAATTCCATGAGGCACTACTTTTCCGTCAGCTAGACTCCAAAAATCATGGTCAAATGTCGTAACAACTTCGGTAGTATATAGACTGCCTGCTCGATATAAATTTCCAATAAATTCCTTCTTCTTGGTGTCCATACGCTCCAATTGGATTTCCCTGTGACTCATACTCAGCAGTAATTTTGGCAAGATTCTCAAATTGTTCATTCCGATTTTTTGTGATTCCGGTTGTTTGTTGTTTTTGAGCTTTGCGTTTCACATATCCATGTTTTTTTAACAGTTTTTTAACGACTGTTGTACTGACTATTGTTTCCTGAGCCTTCAGACCTTCAACGATTTGTTGATGGGTAAGATTTGTCCATTTAATTTGATCGGACATTGGATCTCCGGCTGTGTGGTTTTTTAAGACTTCTAAAAAACGCTCATAAAAATCAGGTATCTGAGAATCCCTAGTTTTTCTTCCTCCCCCTCTTCGGCGAATTCTCTTTTGATTCCTGCTGTGTTCTGATTCACTTTTTAACTCCTTAATGCCCTTGGCTATTGTATTTCTGTCTACTCCCAAAACTCGGGCTATGTAAATAATTCCACCACCAAGTTTTACCGCTTCTATCGCTGCATATTTTCTTTGGTCTTTTTCAGATAAAGACTGATGATGTTTGATCATTAAAGCAGTAATTTCGTCTGAGTAATACATAAATTAAGTTAGTAAGAAATGATTCAAATCAACAAATCATCAGC
>NZ_JAUBRJ010000107.1:0-18430 GCF_036701805.1 Microcoleus sp. N3A4 | reverse complement strand
GACGGGAATCGCTACTGCTGCCAGGTATCGCAGACCGCCAGCGACGTAAAGCGCGGACACTGGGAAGCTACTATCTCTTGCTTTGAAGCACTGGTCGCAGCAGAAGCCGAGAAAGAAGCCGCACTTGCAGCGAAAGTCGAAGAAACAGCAGCGCCGATCGCACAAACAGCAGCACCCGCAGTCAGCCGCGCACCTTCAACACCCGCAGCAGCAAGCCATACAGTCACTACAACAGCACCCGCCCGCGCACTCATAGCGCCCGCAGCCATAGAGACTGACAATCAACCGCCGGGCCGTGGCGATGGGGGACGCGGGCGGGTTCAGCCAGCCAAGAAATTGATGCCGTCGATCGTCCCGGTGGCTCGCATTACCTCGGATATTCCTGCCAGCAACTTCGATCAGTTTGAGCTAGAGGTTTTAGGGGAGCTCAGTTTGACGATCGGCGGTTTTGTTATTCCCCCGGTGCTAGCGCGAGACAGTAGCGGGTACAAGGTTATCAGCGGCCATCTTCAATATCACGCCGCAGTTCTGGCCCGGCAGTTAAATCCGAAGGCGGGTGAAAATATCCCAGCGATCGTCCTTGAGCCAGAAAATCAGTCGGCGGCGATCGCCCAACTTAAGCGGCTGAAGTTCGCGGCCTAGATTTGTAGCCCCGCCAAAAACGGACGGGGCCCCTTTTTGTCCTACTGTTATCGGAAATTACTATTATCAATACCGTAAAAATGCTAAAAACAAAAACTTCGATCGTCGCCCTCAATGCTTCCCTCGATGCCAAAATTGAGAAACACTTTGCCCCACTACTGGACGAAGACCCCGACGTGCTTAAGCAACTTCTTGCAGACAAGCGATCGCCCAATACCAAGCGGGCCTATGAAAAAGATGTCAACGACTTTTTTCAAACGATGACGGGAAAGCCGCCCAGCCCCGAAAGTGTTTTGGAGTTCCTACACCTCGAATCACGACAGGCGATGACGGTGGTGCTCAAGTACAAGGCGTTGCTGGTCAACGGCGACGGTCAGAGGGCGGCGCTTTCTGAAGCGACTGTTAATCGGCGGCTGGCTGCCATCAAGTCCTTGGTCGGGATGGGGCGGAAGCTGGGAGTCTGCGACTTTACGCTAGAGGACATTAAGGGAGAGAAGGTCACAAAGTATCGCGATACATCCGGTATTGATGCGGCGACTTTTACACAAATTTTGCAACAGTGCGATCGGGCAACTCTGGCTGGCAAGCGAGATTACGCTTTGCTCAGGCTGCTGTGGGGCAATGCTCTCCGGCGCAACGAAGTTAGCCTGCTCAACCTTGCCGACTTCGATCGGGCACAGGGAACGCTGCGGATTTTGGGCAAGGGACGCGGAACGCAAGCGGAAACAATAGAGGTAGGGGCGGTGACGGTGGCGGCCATCGGCGACTGGCTAGAGGCAAAGGGCGGCAGTACCTCTCCGAATGTTCCGCTGTTCACGTCGCTTGATTTTGCCAGCGCGGGCCATCGTTTGACTGGCGACGGCATCCGCAAGATTGTAGTGCGGCACTGCGAAAAAGCGGGCATCACTAAGCAGATGAGTCCGCACCGCATCCGCCACAGCGCAATTACTGCGGCGCTAGACGCAACTGACGGGAATGTGCGAAAAGTTCAGAAACTCAGCCGCCATAAAAAGCTCGATACTTTGATGATTTATGACGACAATCGCAGCCGCGACCAGGGCGACATTACTGAGCTTTTAGATAATCTGATTTAATCGCTGCACAGTTTGTAGGGGCAAGCTACATCTCTCAGGAAATTAGGAAGCTACCGCCCCGGTTATTTCTGGGGCTTTCTCACAAAACTTTACAGCCACTCGTTGACAAGCGGCTGGAAAAGAGCGATCGTAAGTTTAAGGAAGATTTGATATGCGCGGCCAGCGCGGTGCTTCAACACCGAGCTAGCTACGAACTTCCCCAAATCGTTATCTAACAACGTTTGGAGCCTAATCATTATGACAATTCCAGGTAATTATCCACAGGGGCGATCGCAAGTCTTTACATTTTCCCGGCGTGGACTTCTGCAAGGTTTCGCCTTGACGATCATGGCGTTTTTCGTTCCACGCTCTCAACCAGCTTTTGAGATTATTCAAAAATACCCTTCACCTCGGTTTACGATCGGCAACCAAATCCACAGTTTTTGGATTGACGAATACGGAGAGGTGGACGAGAGTTTTCCTCCCGAAGTCGGCGAAATAATGGGAATTTGCTGGCATCCAAAAAACGAGCAATGGGAGTACATCATTAATTGGACTGGTGGCGATCACGCCAATTCTATGTACCCAATTTTTGACGAGGCATTGATTGACGAATGCAGTTTGAGACTTGTACGTCATGTCTGAGGCAATCGCACCCGCCGCAATTAATACAATTAATACAATTTTTACACCCGCCCAAACACTGTAAAAACTGTATTAACTGTATTAATTGCGATCGGCATGACGGGCATCCCGCACGGCTTCAGCCTACAAATCGGAAATTTTGGCGTATCTCATCTTCTGAAATGTGCGTGGAGAGCTGCATATGGTGAATATCTTGCACCTCCACGAGATTACAATATCCCTGGGGTTTTGATAAAATCTTCAGCTCTTTACCGGATTTTTTATCTTGAATTCTCAGCCCTGGTACAATTTCGATCGCCTGCTGTGTGTGAATCTCTGCTGTAGCTGCGTCCCGATCGCTCGGAATCGCCACAATCAGAAATTCTTGCGCTCCTACCCACATCCTAGAAGCCTCAAGCGTCTTTCCCCGAACTGTTACAGACTCAAAATCAGCCATATTTTTTATTAGTGCAAATTTTACCTTTAATTATATCACAAATAATCCTTAAAAGCTATACGCTACAAAGGTTTCCGGCGTTTCGCTTGGGTATAAAAAAATATAAATAAATATAATTAAATATCCGATCGCGATATGGCGGGCGATCGGGCTAAACCCGATCGCCTCGATGACCAAAGGGGTTAGCTTTCGTTAGTTTTCGTTAGCTTTCGTTAGCTTTCGGGTATAAAAAAATATTAGTTTTTATTAGTTTTTATTAGTTTTTATTCGCAAGTTTTAGCTTTCGTTAGTTTTTCTGCCTGAATTATGCGGTTTGCCTACCGGATTATGCGAGATTATCCCCCTGCTCACACTAACTCAAATGCTTGTGGGCTCTGGTTTTGACCCTGGTAACTTTCACGGTCGATCGGCTCCAAAACTTATTAATTAAATTAGTTTTATTAGTATATTAGAGCGATCGCGCGTTAGGGACGGGAAAGGGGCCCAAAAGGTATCGAAACAGCACCGATTTTTGGAGGCGGTCGGGGGGCGATCGGGGCAAAACTGTGAAAAATTGTGCAAAACTGTGAAAAATTGTGAGTTTTCATGCTGTCCCATGAAAACTCACAAGCCTCTCAAACTCTGCAAATTCTGCCTCGCCGACAACTGCCAGAACATCGGCTGCTGAGACTTTTCCAGCGTTGATCGCCTCCACAAAAACCGCCACAACCAGGAGCAATGTGAGCAATCGGCACAGTCTCAGATCGGGTAAAAATCAAGCGCCTTGACACCTACGATTTCCCATTCATAAGGGTGCATTATTTTTTGTCTGCACGTAAAAGTCAGGTTTTGCGATCGCAAAAACATTGCTTGCTACCGATTGAGAACAGCCATAACCAGCCTCAACAAGCAAAGGCACGAACAGCACAATAAAGCAGCAATTTGACCGAAAAAGTCAGGCGTTTGCAGGCTATTTTCAGGTAAATGCAGGTAAAATGCAGCCCCTACAAATACCTGCAAATACCTGATTTTGTACTGCAAACGCCTGACTTTATACTGCAAATGCCTGACTTTAGGGCACACAAAAAATCAGCTAATTTTTTGGGTGGCGGCTTCGATCGGCGGTGCGGGGAGTTCGCTAAAATATTTTGGGCAACGTGCTACCAACTCCTGAAACTCTAAAAAGTCCCGATCGCCCAAGCGTCTACCGTTTTTTGGTGCGTTATTCCTCCTCATCATCTTCATATTGATCCGCCAGTCCGATCGCCATGAGCTCGCCAATGCGATAGCGAATCAACTCTTCTTCTCCTTGCGACCACCGCGCTATCTGCACCGCGCTGTATTTACGTGCCGGCTCACCCCAACCAAACATTTGAGTAACCAAACTTTGCAAGGCTTCGGGGTACATTTCGGGCCACCACACCAGGGCTATCTCTCGCATCTTCGCGGCGTCGGCTGGGGTTATTGCTGTTTCCGGTTCGGGTTCCACTTCTGGTGTTGGCGCGGGTGTTGTTTCCGGCGCGGGTTCCGGCAGCGCGATCGGCGGCAGTGCTAACAGTTCTTTGAAATTCTGTTGCTCGGTTCGGGTGAGGTCGGCCCAGATGGCGGCACGATCGGCGTATCCGTTCTGGCAGACTTCGGCAAGTACATTTTTGATGTCGAGGGCTGTTTGTCGATCGTTGCTGGCAATGGCGGTACGGATAAATTGCAAGCATTCGGCGTGGGTAGCGGGGTCGAGTTGGGCGGGTGATCGGGCAGCTAGAACGGAGACGGCTAGGGAATTATTCGACATCTTCAGTCACCTCCGGCTCTGTTGGTTCTGGCGCAGGTTCTGGGGTTTCCGGCTCCTGTGAGTTATCGGGAAGTGCGATCGGTTCAGTCACCTCCGGCTCTGAGGTGTTATCGGTTGGCTGTGCTGGCTCTACCTCTGCCTCTGGCTGTGGCTGCGACTGTTTACGATTGGCATTAGCTAAAATCCTGCAAGCTTCGTTCTCTTCATCACTCAGAAGCTTTTTGATTGCTACTTTTAGACGCCCTGTACTGTCTGATTCGATTGATTTTTTGGCAGCGTCCCTGACCGCTACCGCATCATTTTCTGCGATCGCTTTCCGTAGTGCGGCAGCCCCCCGGTTTACCAGTTCGGCGTCGGGTTCCGGTTCCGGTGCGGGAAGTGCGATCGGCTCAGTCGGTGACGGATGCGGTGACGGATGCGGTGACGGGTCAGGATTGGCTATTGGTAAGGGTTTCGGCTCCGGTGACGGATTGAGTGCTATCTCACTCTCAGTATTATTGATTTCTTCATTGCTAAATCCCTTAGAGTCCTTTTGGGCTTTAGCATCAACATTGATATTTTTTTCCACCTGAGTATAGGAGGAATCCGTCACCAAAGCTGTAATCGGCTCTGAGCAAAGGTTCTGACCCGTCACCTGACCCGTCACCGACCCGTCACCGCATCCGTCACCAGCTTTGCAGCGCAATTGCAATTCGTAATCGTAGGTCGGCAGGTGCTCATCTGCTTTGGTGCGGAGCCGCAATCCTTTGATGATTTTGCCTACCTTGGTGTGAGCTTTCTCAATCTGCCAGCCAAGGATTGTATTCGCGCATTCAATCAGATTAGGGCTAAAATTCTTTATCGCCTGCGGTTTATGGCCTTGATCGTCACAATATTTGTGATATGCCCAATACAGCGAACCCTCGGCATTGGGGGAATCGCCGATCGATACTTGTGCAAGTGGATCGAGAATTAGTTTGTCATTGAGGAAGCCTGCGATCGAATCTTCCCGAATCTTGCTCTCCCAGAATTGGGCCCCAATCTCAGGAATATCCATCACGCCGCGCAAGGTATTCGCGACCCAAGCATCATCTAAAGAAAGTAGGTAATTGGTAAAGGCCGGCAATTCTGGCTCAAAATCATTATCAAGATTGCGG
Organism: Microcoleus sp. N3A4; assembly: GCF_036701805.1. NCBI lineage: Bacteria > Bacillati > Cyanobacteriota > Cyanophyceae > Oscillatoriales > Microcoleaceae > Microcoleus > Microcoleus sp. N3A4. The sequence continues at coordinate 12,727 of NZ_JAUBRJ010000107.1, read as the reverse complement.
CGGGCATTCCGGGCTACCACGGCATCAAAAGGCACGGCGATCGTCCGGCGCGACATACCGCTAGAATTGTCCGCGCCAAAAATAGGGAAGTTCGACGCGACAACTACCATGCCCTCAAATTTGAATTTAAAGGGCTTCTTGCCTTTTTCCTCAGCTCGCAGCCAGTCGCCGCCCGTTAACTGCTTAAATTTGCCCAGCGATCGCGTTCCCTTGTCTTCATCTGGAAATATTAGCAATCGTTTGCCGTAGGCCTGAGCTGCCTCAAAGCGATTCCCGCACCAGTCATCTAGTGTGGTGCTGTGTGTATTTTCAAGCCCAATCAGTGCTATCAGAAGGCGGCAGAATGTACCTTTGCCACTGCCGCCGATGCCGATGAGATGGAGAAATTTTTGGATATCAGCACGGCCCTTAAGAGTAGCAGCGGCGTAGGCTAGCAGCAGATTCTTGATATGCAGATTGCCACCTGTAGCAGTATCTAGCCACTGAGAAATATTGCTCCAATCTGCGGCGACGATCGAGTGCGGCCGTGGCAGTGCCCATGTGAATTTGTAGCCCGGTGAGTGCGGGTGCAGCTTGCCCGTGCTGATTTCTAGAGCTCCATTTTGGAAGGGAAGCAAGCCATTTTTGGGCTGCCATTTACGCTCGATCAGTTTGCACCGCAAGAATCGCACTGTGGCTCCAATGTAACCAGGGGGGATATTAATAATCCCTTTAGATTCAATAATATGGTAGATGATCGACTCGATAAATTCATCAGTCTCTGGGCTCCAGATACCCGGTGCATCGGCTTCGTACCTGTACCAGCACAGTACCTCATTATTGAAAGCAAGCTTATCTCGGTAATCTTCTGCAATCTGCCGGGCCATTGCATCCGAGCTAGGGATTTTGCTTTTTTTCTCCCCTTTTTCATCGCTCTCTTTCTCATCAAATAATTTGGCCTTGGCAAGGATTGCTCGGAATTCCTCAATCCCCTTATGCTGAATAAAATCATCCATGCCTTTAAATTCACCGTTCGGGCCGGCTTCCCAGCACCCAGTAATTGAGCGCACTGGCACATTAAATTTAGCTAATTGCTTAGCCAATTTCCGCTCGGCATCAACAATATTAGAATTTGTGAGAGCATCGGCATCAAAGGCAATGATAAAGCCGAAGCCAGCCTCTGCCAGCCTTCTCAAAGCCGGTACTAAATGCCGTAGATTTTCCCGATCGCGAGCTTTGCCTGTCAGCCCTTGCTCTACTCCCAGCAGGGAGGCTGTAGGAATATCGTTGGAGCACCCGGCAAGGGCTTTAAATACTCCCTCAGTAATCAAGATGTAGGGTACATCATTGATATAGAAAGCTTCTCGCTTTAGGGCTTCAATCTCCCAGTAGAGCGGATTGTCGGGGGAAGGGAGGAGGAGAGCGTCAAATTCTCCGAGGGGCGAAAGGTATTTTAGGGGCTTCTTCTTTCCCGGTCTTTTCTCTGCAATGTCTGGCCGGAATTGCACTTGCCCATTTTGGCCCATGAATAGGATGCCCGCCGATTTTACCGAATACCCTAAATAATGTGAAGCTTGGGCGATGCTGGCACTGTGGCAGCCTTCGCGGGCCCACTTATTGAGTAAGTCTCTGCCCGCGATGTGGGCTTCGTTTTCAGGGGTGAGAAATTTTTTATCAATGCTGCACAGTACCCCTAATCCTTCTAAATCCGGTGTGGGTTGTGTGGCATCAAGCTCTTGATTTTCTTGTGTAGATTGTGTGATGTCCATTACACCGCACCCCCGATCGCTTCAAAGGTAGGTGCAGAAACTTGCTCAAACTTACTCAAGATCTGCTCAAATACTTGACTAAATTTATCTAAAGCTGCTACAATAGCGATACAGCCTAGGTTTGAAGAGTTTGTGAATCTATGGGTAGTGTAAGAATTTCGGGAATGTTCGATCGGAACACTACAGATGGAAAACCAGCTAGCACGAAGGCTACCCAGCAAGCTAGCACCAACCGCCACAGCGCCTATAGAGCGCTTTATTCTTTTTTTGATGTATGGCATGATAAGGATAACAATCGGCAATCTTCTTAGGATGCCGAGTTGATAGTAAGGGGCTAACTTTTGTAGATAAAATCTTGCCGGATGTCACTACAAAAGTTATGTTTACAAAATGCAAAAATCGCTGGAAAGCTCAAGCTGCCAGCGATTCTTCGTTGGGTGGGTTAATTTTGTGGGCTTGAGCCTGAAAGTATTTGAGATAGGTTTTTAAAGCTTCTCGGACAAATTCCGATCTATTCACCCGATGCTCATAGCAGATTTGGTCTATCTCGTGCAGTAATTCATTACTGAGGCTGCACGTCATTCGAGGGAATGCTTTTTGATTTTCGTGCGACATACAAGCTTAAAAAAAGAGCGTTGTTTCTTCATATCTTATCGCACAAATATCGATTACGGTCGATATCCTGCCGGCAAGTTTGCGAAATTGGCTCAACTTTTAGCTAATCGGTAGCGACTTGCCTAAAATTCTGTACCCTTTGAGATTGCGATCGAACAGCTCCCCCACGATTCCAGACAGAAGATTTTGACCGGGATATGTATCACGATCGATTCTATCAGCTTAGATTTGAATCCTTTTGATTTCAGGTGTTGCAAAATCAAAAGGAAAAATCATGAAAGAATCAAACCTCGCAAAGCCTTTTATCATGGAATGCCCCGCAATGTAACGGTGGAATAAATAGATTTTAGCATAGGCAAAATCTATCTCAGATAGCAAGGATATCGCTGCAAATTCTTAATAAGAAGCCGATCGCCCGCCACAACTCCCCAAGGGCGATCGCAAATTCCTCACCACCATTTACTCCTCATCTGTCCCCGGAATCTTCCAAGGGTCGATGCCGTTCTCTCTGAGGAGCCGTTCATAGTGGTCGCGTTCGATTCTGGCTTCATCGTCAACCCAAAACGCTTCTCGGATATCGCGCTCAAGCTCTTGAACTCGCTGACTGAGCAATTCGTTTCTTTCAGTCTCGGTGCGGGTAACGTTGAAAGCTTCATCAAAACGCCGCTCTAAAGTTTCAGCCATCAGAGCATCTACAAGAGCCAGAGCTTGCTTGTTTCCTCGGTGAGACTGCCACAGCCAATATTTTCTAACGACTGCTAACGGTAGCGCGTTAATCCTTGCTTTCCCTCTAAGTTGCTCTTCCGCTGGCTCTATCTCGGAAATCTGAGGCGTATAACCCTCACCTGCTAAAGCTTTGAATGCCTTAGAGCGTAAAAAATCTGAGATGTTCTGAACCTTTAAACCCACACATTCCGCCGCCTGTGTTTGGCTCATCCGGTAACTGCCGTCTGGCAGCATGAACCCATCGACTGTTAGGGAACCTATTTGCACTGACGCCCGAACGGCTCTAACTGATTCGGTCACTAAACTCTTCTCCTTTGCTAGACATCTTCTAAATAGTTGCTAAACATCAACTAGCACCTTTACTTGCCTTACCCCGCTTACCTTTCGCTGCGGCTGGTTCCGCTGTTGGGGGCTGCGAGTCTGTGGGCTGCGGTTCGGATGGGCGATCGGCGCTATAGGGGAAGATTCCGTATTCGGTTACATATTTTTTTACAAACTTCACCACGACTTCGCTCATATTCGCTCCTTGCCTTGCACAGACGGCTTTAAATTCATTTTTGAGTTCTTCAGGCATAAATATTCGCAGTGAGATGATTTTCTCTTCATGGTCAGACATGGCAGTAAATACATAAGTTGCATTACTGCCATCATCTCACTTTGCGAAGAAGTAAGCGACTAGGCAAATATTCATTAATTGCATACCTGCTAGTCTATGTTATACTAGCACTCATAAACGCAGTAAAGCCAGTCCTGAGCATAAAACGGTCACACGTACATCCCCGCGCGGTTGCTCCGAAACTGGCTCCTAAAGCGTCTCAAACCCTATCCCCGACGGGAAAAACTGAACAATGATAACCGAATACAGACAAACCACGCTTGGCTCTATGCAGCCACACAGAGCCACTGTGCGGACGCAGCTAGCCGTAGACCCCGGCAATCGTTTTACAAAATGGATCGACTGTCAGACAGTGCGGTCAATTCCGTCTTACGTCAAAGAATTGGCTGACTGGGAGGAAGGCGGAAGCGACGGTCAGAGCTACGAAATCGGATTCGATGGCAAGCGCTATTTAGTCGGCAGATTGGCTCAACTCATGGGCGGTGCTCCGGCTTTCGAGTCTGGCAAGGCTGACTTGGCACACTTGCTGATTCTCCCCGCCCTCGCTTCGGACTCCCCGCAGCGCATAGAAAGGCTCGTCATCCCGACGCCGGACAGCCGGAACCAGGCGACGATCGCCAAACTCAAAGAACTCGAAACCACGATCGAATTTTCTGTTAACGGTCACGACTGTTTAACGACAATCCGATCAGTGGTGGCTGTTGATGAGTGTCGCGGTGCGTATGACCTCGCACTTGGTCGCCAGATGTGGAGATATCCGCAGAACCCCAACGGCATCTTAGATATCGGCGGTGGAACTGCGATCGCCCGTTTGTTCGCCCCCGGCGGCGCTTTGCTTCGGGATGCCGATATTGTCTTACCGGGAACGTCTTACGTTGCTCAAAAAGTCGCAGCAGCCATTCTGCCAAAAGTCGCCTCTACTGCTGATGCCGGAATGATTATGGATGCGATCGCCAGTGGCAACCTGATTTATGGAAGCACTGAAATTGATTTCTCGCGAGAATTCGTGACTGTTCGGGACGCTTGGGTATCTGACATCAGGGCAAAGCTTAAGACCAATTGGGCGAAGTATCTGCCGTCTCTCGGCGAACTGATTGTCATCGGCGGTTCCGCAAGTCTCCTACAGCCAATGTGTGAGGCTTCTAAGGGCCGCTTCAAAGTTGCCCCAAGACCTCAATTCTTTAACCTCTACGGACTCAACAAGGAACAAAACTAATGGCACAAACCCGCGCCGTCCTGCCTTCACGATTTGTACCGCTGGCTGATGAGCTACTCGCAGCCACTGGGGCGAGCGACTACAGCACCCTGATCGGAATTCTGTTAAGCCGCTATGGCAAGCACCTCCTGAACACTTGGGAGATTGCCAATTGCCCACAGGCAGCAGCAGTACAGCAGCCGATCGCCCAACAGTCGATCGCACAGCCCGAACCCTTTGCACCAATGGAGTTCTAGCAATGTTTAATTTATTTCCACCTCGAACCAACCAACACTACCGCGATGTACACGTTATTAGCAGTCGTAAGCCAACAGAAGTGGTCAGGTGCTACTCCGACGAACCAATTTGTCCGATCAACGCATTGAAAGCAGTAGAAGCGACCCTACCGCCATCCGAACCGGGAGAAGTGAAGCAATTAAAAACTTTTTTCGGATAAGCAAAAACCAATCACTAACAAAGGATTCCAAAAATGAAGAAAATCTTTATCGACCAAGACGGCAACGCATTCGAGTATGAAGACGGGAAGCCTAACACTGAACCAAGCCAAACCATCAAATCGGGTCGCAATACGGTGCATTTAAACGGCGGAAACTATACCCAAGAAATCAAGGGCAACTATATTCAGGGGTCAGTTGTTGGTTCCTCTTCCACGCCTAAGCCTGAGCGCAAGGATTTATCGAAAGATGGCGACGCGATCGACGTAAAAAGTGAGGAGGCTTAAGTAATGATCACCGATGAAGATTTGACCCCGATCGACCTTTCCGATTTCTGGGAAGACGAAGACGCCGAGACCGAGGCCCCAGAATTGACCGCGAGAACTGGCGGTGTTGACCCCGACTACATCCAGCGCCATATCGATCGCATCCCGCACTATGGCGATGATTCCCGGTATCGGCTGGCCTCTCATCTCGATATGTTTGAGAATCTCAATCCCAACGGTTCGCTTACTGCTGAACAGCGGGAGGCGGTAGACAACTTTGTGATCGGCTGGCAAGCACCAGAGGGTGATGAATGCGAAGGTTGCGAGATGGACTTTCCTGAATGCCAGTATGTCGCCGTCGGTTTGGACTTAGGAAGCGCGATCGAGCTAGGCGACAGTTGGCGGCGTGGTGAGTATATCCCAGATGTCGGTCATCCCGGAGCCGATCAAGTAACTAACAGACTGAACCAAATGCAAAACCGACGGGACGCTCTGGACAAGTAACCCGCCGGCCTGTAAATCTTCCCCTGGCACGAGCTGGGGGAATCTTATCTAAGGAGCATTGTATGCAATTTCGAGTAGCCCAAACAAGTGGCGCTGCACACGTAGCCCGCGAATTCGATTATCACTCTGGCATCCTTACGGCGCAGATGGTCAACGAAGCTGCACGGCAAGCCAAAATTTTAGACCTTCAAAAAACACTGAGAACTGCCTACAACAGGCATGATGCCAAAATCAGAGCTAATAAAGTCGAGCTTGAACGGCTAACTTTAGAAGCCATTGAAAGTGGCTTGACCGACAAAGCCCAAATTGATAAGTACGTTTCCAAAGCAATTGTTGCAGGTGCTAAACACGACCAGCACATCGTCAACTTAAGCCAACAATTGCAGCACGAATTGGGTCTGGTAAAGGTTCAAGGAGCGTCAACACAAACACTGCAAAATGCAGATTTCCGCCAGCGCTTATTGCTCATCAAAGCCAATCACCAGGCTAAGGGACAGATTCAACAGAACGGGTTCCAACAAAGCTTAAAAGCGATTCAAGCATCACCTCAACAAGCAATAGCAATGCAGGCGAAACGGTCGGCATTCAACAACTACATCAATGCGAAAGACTTTGACCCAATACCCGCTGTGCCAAGCGGTTCGGGTGGCGCTAATAGTTCATCTATGAGCAACAACGGCAAAGGCTTTTTAGGTGGCTTGTTTGATTTCTTCAGTGGACGTAAATAAACCTTAGTAAGCGGGTTAACGCCCGCTTTTTTTGTATGAACATCTCAGAATTTGACTCTTCAGAATTCGATTACTTGAACGCTGGCAATTTTGAGCAACCAGAACAGCAGCAACAACAGAAAACTGACGAAATTAGTGGCATAGAACGCTTCTGGAATTTGACCGGAAACTGGGGAGAATTCGGCTCCTACTTCGGTGCGGGTCTATCCGCATCCCTTATAGTACGGGCGATTCCGGCGATGATACCTAGTGCTGTAATTTTAATTCCGGCAGTCGGTTTAGGGTTGGCAGTATACAGCTTGAGTGCTGAAGGTTCGGGTAAAGTTCGGAGCCAATTAATCCTAATCGCCGTGGGAACTGCCTTGATTGCTGGCAATTGGGACGCATGGCAAGCTTGGATAGTTGCCAATTCTCAACTGCTGATTTTCAGCTTTGTATTAATCGTAATTACCGTCGCATTCGTGGCAACCCAAGTATGGAGCAAGTTGAGCAATGTTAGCGAATAAAAATCAGGCCATTGTATCAGGTTTGTTAGGTCTGGGGATTGCTGGGTTTGCAACTGCTACAGCCCTACCTTTCAACGATCGCATTGAATACAGAATTGGCAACAGGATAGAGTCGCAGCCTGCATGGTTAGTCCCTCTTAAAGCAGAGTTTCGGTCGATCGAGCGTGGGTTTGGCGGCATTAAAATTTTGCTTAGTTTGCTCGCAACTGGGGGCATGGTGACGGTTATGCTGATTGCCCGTAAGGAGGCAGAACAGGAGCCAATTCGACAACGGATTAAGAAGTATCAAAACCAGGCTTACGAGTTCGATTATGCTGCTGAATCTGCATTCCAAATGGCCTCAACGCAACAACGCTATAAGAAGCTTTTAGAAGCTGACGAGGTGGCGATCGAAGGTGAAATCGAACAAGCTTACCTCGAATCTATGGGCATCACCCAGCAGCAACAGCCACAGCTAACTGGAACAACAACGCTCGACAGCGTGGCCAATCCCGGCGATAAGGTGCAGCAGTCAACATCACCGGCGATCGGGCCGAACCCTAACCTTGAGATATCTCGACAAATAGCCAACAAAATCCTAAATTCCCTAGCAGGCATCAATACATCAATTTTCCTAGCAGCTCCTACCCGGTGCGGCAAAACCCACACTCTACATAAATGGTTAGCGGACTTGACAACAAGATTTCCGCAAGCTGACATCTATGTGATTTCCCAAAAGTATGAAGACTTCCCCGGTGTTGCCAGCGATCGTTTAACGGTGTTTGACCCGTTGCAAATTGAAAAGTCGATGCAGTTTCTGGATGAAGTTTACGACAAATTGCAACAGAGAAAGTCGAAACCTGCAACAGAGGAAACATACCGCAACCGACCTATCAAACTAATCCTTGAGGACTGGTTTGCGACGCATCAGTGCCTATCCCAGAAAAGGAATTCTGTTATCTGGGAATCAGTTGCCGCTAAGCTAGGAATGATTGCCACTGTGGGGGGGCAGTATAACGTAGGTTACTTCATCTGCACTCAGTCCTTCAACATCGCATCTAGTGGCGTTGCCGACTCGAATATTCGCCTTAATTTAGCGCTGTTAGCACAAGGTTTGGTAAGAACTACAAGCAACGATGAAGAGCAGGGTTCTTACGGCGTAATTGAGCAGATGCTGAACAACTCAAACGTCATCGCCAGCAAGGACACTAGGGACAATTTGGCAGCAAATTTAAAGCTATTAATCCCTACTTCAATGGATGAACAAACCCCCATTATCCTCTCGACTATTGGCAATCCCGTACTGGGATTGATGCCCAAAATTGAGATTAACAAACTGCCATTAGATGAGGTTTCCAGCGCTGAAGTTGACTCTTCCGCTGGCTCTGTTGGGACGGGTCGGGATGTTCCCAGTCAAAACGTGGGAAGCCCCGCAAAACCTTACAGGAAGGGAGCGGAAGCTTCGGAAGCTTCGGAAGCCTCCGACTGTGCGGAAGCCTCGGAAGGCAGCTTAGAGGACTTTTTGGCTGATGTACTCACGGAAGCTTCCGCACCTGTTTTCTCTGAAGAATTCCCGCTAAAAGACCATCAGCAACGGGTGCAATTAGCTAAGCTGATAATTGCTGAAAATTTAGGTAAGGAAAAGACAATTTTTTTACTATGGGGAGTAACATCTGGCGGTAGAAGTCACCAGCGTTATGCCGATGCGCGGGCAATGCTCGAAAAGTTAATGAAAGGAGAACAAAACAATGGCTAGAAGTACCGAATACACCTCATACATACAGTCGGTTAACTGGCGCAAAAAGAGCAACAGTGTTCTAGCAGCAACAGGCAAGCGATGTGCTTTATGGCCCGGGAAACGAGCAACCCACGCGCACCATTTGCACTACAAGAATTTAAGGAATGAGTGGGTTATCAGAGATTGCGTTCCGCTCTCACCAGACGCCCACAAACTAATCCATCAAGATATCTTTTGGAACCTAAATAAAGATAGTCGAACTCCGTCGCCATTGCGCCCGATTGTTTCCAACTACTTAAGGGTTGCGACTGTTTGCTTAATGCTCTTGAATCCATTTCTAACCTTGATGGGGAAGGGAAAATGAATCGCACCTTCCTCATATCGGTACACCCACATTGGGCCGCTAGTTTTTTCCTCACCCACAATCCCAAGACGATCGAACTGAGAAAAGGCAGCTTTGGATCATCCCTAAAACCGGGCGATAATATTGCAATTTACGCCACGATGCCAGTTGCTGAACTGCTAGGAATTGTCCGGGTTTTGAAGCGTGAGAGACTATCGCTCGATCGACTCTGGCGGGTATCAGAGCAAGGAAGGCTGGCAAAGGTGACGCGGCAACAGTTTGATGCTTACTACTGCAATCAGGAATCAGGAATTGGGGTTTGGGTACAATCAGCCGAACTCTTGCCAAGCCCGATCGCACTTTCCAAACTTCGCCAGAACTGGGGCCCTCGCTGGCAGCCCCCGCAGCAAATTCAGAAATTAACCTCTGAGCAATTGCTGGCACTGAACATCGCCCGCTGAACATTGCCAACATAAACGAGCGCTACGGTGTTAGAGATGATTTGACAGCGTTAGCTTTCTCAATGATCGCGACTGTTCAGTCGAGTCTACCAACACGCCACGATTTGATTTTATGGACAACGATCAATATATCGAGCAACTCTTGAACCTTCAAAAACGAGTGGAAGCTCTTGAAGCTATCATTCACGGTTACGGGCTGGCGCAAGAATTTCAACCACTGAAGCGGGCAGCGGTGGCTCTCAATCAATCTGAACAAAAATTGAGAAAAATGGTACAGCAGGCTAGACTAAACCCGCGCAATAATCCCATCAAACTTGGGGTGCACTACAGCTTTAACGGCAACCGGTTACTAATCAACGTGCGCGCTTGGGAAAAAGATATCAAGTCGATTCCGCCAGAAAATCGGTGATTTTAGCGATCACCCAAGCTCCTAGCCGCTATACTGCGGTAATTGGGGCAACACCCGTTACCGATTACCAATTACGAATTACCCATCGTGTAAAAAAGCTCCCTGACATTTTCGGTCGGGGAGCTTTTTTGTTTTGGGGTTCGATCGCCCGCTAATCTTCCTTAGATTCCAGAAATTCCCGTAGTTTGGGCATTACCCGCTTGGGCCACTTGGTATCCGGGGGTAGCAGTTCTTTCAGGAAATTTATGATTTCCGGTATTTGCTCGGATAGGTCGATCGTCGGGGCTGGGTTCTGTTCGCCGGCAGTGGCTGAATTTTGTTTCAGATCGGCGAGCTGTTCTTGCAATTCGCCAATTTCAAGCCTCAACCTAGACTCTGCGGGGTTGGGCTTGAAACTGTACCCCCGCTCCAATTCCCGAATCTTGTTGTTTTGTTCAAGGATTGTGGCTTTTGCTTCTGCTAACTCACTTCTGGCGTCGCTGAGTTGCCCTTGCCAGCGGACTTTCTCAAGCTCGATCGCCCGCCCCTCCCGGTGTACTTCTGCTGCATCTTCCTTAACCTGTTTCTTGAGTTGGGCGAGGTCGTCTCGATCGGCTGCGAGTGTTGCCAATTGCGATCGCGCTTCTTCCAATTGCTGGTTGAGATTGCCAATAGTAGCGGCTGAATTTTCGAGCAATTCCATATACTGCCGCTTGGTTTCTGCCAATTCCTGCCTCAGATTCTCATTCTCAGCCTTTAGGTAGCCTAACTCATTAGATACTTCTTGGGCAACCGCACTATCAGGCTTGGGCGTCTCCGGCTCAGAACCGCTCAAGCCGTCAATTTTCCCCGCAATTCCTCCAAGACTTCGCGCATCTCCCTCACTTGAGTCTCAAGCGCTTCTATACGACTGTTGGATTCTTGCCCTACCGCTTCAGGTATCCTATCTGCTACCGCTCTCGGCTTCTTATCTACCGCTTTAGGCTCTGGGTTACTAAACCTTTCTGCTACTTCTTCCAATTGGGCGATCGTTAAATTGTCGAGTTTGCCGATGTAGTGTTTATGAACCTCGCCGGCTACTTTTTTACTCCCGTACCAGTAGGATATCCCCTTAACAGGCTGGTTGCGGGCGGTAAAGGATGCGTAACCTTTCATTGATTCGTAGCGGAACGATCGCCCCTTCTCCCTGCCTGTTTCCGGGACAGTTTCTATCTCTGCCAGCCACGCACGAGCTTTGGGGGAGTCGAACTCCACTACCTGACCGCTCTCTAGTTCGATCGTCCCCTGAACTACGGCGGGGATAGGTTGTTTTACCATATTGGTTTCCTAATAGGTTATCTACCCATTCTATTGTACTACCGCCGTAAAGTGTCTAATAGGTAGGATACAAATAGCTGATAGTGTCTAACGGGTGTCATAAGGGATTGATATAGGATACCCTATTGACGGTAGCCTAAAAAGTAGTATAAGATGGTATCACAAGCGAAACGGGAACCGACGCACCCGACGCTAACAATCACTACACACCAATAGGACACCACAATGATCAGCTTACTCGCCGCCAAGTTCGCTCAAATTGACACCACGATCGACGCCACAACCGCCCAAATTACCGCGCTACAAGCTAAACTCTCCGAACTTCAGGAGCATCGCCAACAACTGCTATCAGTCGAGCAAGCTTGCCAGTCTGCACTCTCGCAGGTAGACACGGCGCTGATGATGCTGCACCACGTCGATCCGTCGCAGGTTGAGGTTTTCAAAGGTGTGATCGAGAGTAAGTTTAACTCGGAGACGATCGCCCTCTTGCCTGAAGCGCCGGAAACTACAACAGAACCGACTGAGCCGGAACCCACAGCACCAACAGCGCCGGACACTTCGGTACAGCCTGAGATTGAGCCAGCTATTGATGTCGAGGTTGCAGAATCCACGGACGCGCCGACGCCAACACCAGGGGCGGCGACAGACATCGAGGGACTGCTTAATAAAATGTCGATTCAGAATATCCGCAAGCTGGCATCGGCGAAGGGAACCGATACAAAGGGGACGCGGGCAAGTATCGCAGCGAGGTTGCAGAAAATTGTCACAGAGTCCGATATCCGGGCGATCGGTTAGGTTGCTCAACCCAGTTAGACACCACTAAACTGTGATGTCTAACTGGTAGTCTAAAATTAATGTAGGATACCCATTGACAAGTAGCCTAATGGTAGTCTAAAATAGTAGTACAAAACAAAACCACAGCACCTAAGTTTGACGGCCTAGCGCTGTGGTTATGGCCCTAACAAAGGACTAACAATGAACGTAACACAAACGACTGCCACGACGATCGACACTGCCGCCCCCGCCACCTTTACCTGTGCTCAGTGTCCGTTCGCTAGACACATTGACGGGAATCGCTACTGCTGCCAGGTATCGCAGACCGCCAGCGACGTAAAGCGCGGACACTGGGAAGCTACTATCTC
>NZ_JAUBRJ010000106.1:18563-18664 GCF_036701805.1 Microcoleus sp. N3A4 | reverse complement strand
GTTGTTAGTTGTTAGTTGTTAGTTGTTAGTTGTTAGTTGTTAGTTGTTAGTTGTTAGTTGTTAGTTGTTAGTTGTTATTGCAATAACCAACAACCAATAAC
>NZ_JAUBRJ010000106.1:0-18463 GCF_036701805.1 Microcoleus sp. N3A4 | reverse complement strand
CAATAACCAATAACAACTAACCAATAACCAATAACAACTAACCAATAACCAATAACAACTAACCAATAACCAATAACAACTAACCAATAACCAATAACCAATAACTAATGTACTCGCAAAGTCGGGTTAGCATTAGCTAATTGCTGAATTGGCATGGAGACTGGCAACTGACTTTGAGGTGCGGGCAGCATTTCGCCTCGGAAGTCGAGGATGGTGACGAGCAGCAGGTAGGCAACTGCTAAAATTATAGAAATCACCCCAGTGATAATAGCAATAATTTTTGAACGATCCATATTCAGAAAAATTTAAGTACAGCTAATATTAGTTTAACATTAAAAACAGCAATTATTACTTAACTTATGCAATAGAATATAATCAGGTGCTAGTTATTTCTCTGACAAAAATGGAACCTCTTGTAGATGCGCCAAATCCCACCGAGATGCCCGGAGCTACCCCAGTGGTCGAAACATTTAATCTGGGGAAGTTCTACCGTACCGGCTTCTGGATGAACGAAAAAATTGAATCGCTCAAAAATTGCACTCTGACTGTCTCTGAGGGGGAAACTTTCGGGCTGTTAGGGCAAAATGGAGCGGGGAAAACTACGCTGCTGAAAACTTTGCTGGGTATAGTGCGGCCCACTTCTGGGAAGGCGCTGCTGTTGGGGAGGCCTTTGGGCGATCGCACTGTGAAGCAGCGAGTCGGCTATTTGCCAGAAAATCCCTATTTTTACGATTATCTCACGGGCTGGGAATTCTTGCAATTTGCGGCGGGGTTATTTCAAATTCCCCCCTCAATTCAGCGGCAGCGAATTCCGCATTTGCTAGACTTAGTTGGGCTATCTCAATCGGCGGCAAGAAAAAAACAGTTGCGCCAGTATTCTAAGGGAATGCTGCAACGGATCGGCATGGCTCAAGCTTTGATTAACAATCCCGATGTGGTATTTTTAGATGAGCCGATGTCTGGTTTAGATCCGATGGGACGCTATCAGATGCGGGAGATAATTTTATCGCTGAAAAATCAAGGAAAAACGATTTTTTTTAATTCGCATATATTGTCTGATGTGGAGAAGATTTGCGATCGAGTGGCAATTTTGGCGAAGGGTGAGTTAATCTGCATGGGTGCGATCGACGAACTCTTGGGTAATACTGAAACTTACCGGGTTGAAGGTAGGGGTGGCCACTTGAACATCCTGCAAAAATGGATACCGGATATGGAAGTTGATAATGATTTGTGGTACGGTCATTTGCAGGGCGAGCCGAAGGAGTTTATTTCTAGTCTGAGTGGTACGGGAGGGCAGCTAATTGCCATGAATTTGGCTAAGCCTAGTTTGGAAGAGTTTTTTATGCAGCAACTGCAAGAAAGAGGGATTTATTCTAGCGGTTGAAGTTCATAAAATCGGCGGTTTCAACCGGGCGGTTGAAACCGCGGCTACACATACAAAGTCCGCCTTCGCGGACTAAGAAAACGGGCAAGATGCCCGTTCCACAGCACATCAAGTTGATTGTGGGGAGTAGGGGTTGGGCATCTTGCCCGCCCTGACTAATAATAAGAAAACGGGCAAGAGGCCCGTTCCACAAGAGTTTAATTTTATTGTGGAGTGGGCATATTGTCCGCCTCTGAAAGACTAATGTTTTTTACTTCAGTTAACAATGGCAACGGTAGATTTGCACATACTAACTCTGCACAATTCCACTGCCGCAGATACTCACAAACTTCAGAAATAAGCGCATTTGCTGCATCTAAATCTTGTGCTTGAGAGGCATGATAGTGCGCTCTGATTAGGGGCTTAATATCCTCGATATCTTGCCATTCCGATTTAGGTTTGAGGGGAATGCTGATATAATAGTTATAGGCTTGGCTGTGAGCGGTACGGAGATTTTCTGGATTTTGACTTAGCAGGTACTCGCCCTTTTCTCGGACTAGGGGATGCAACTGATAGGATTTGAGGTGGCGATCGTAATATAGCAATTGCCGGCGCTTGAGTGCCTGAATAATATTTTCTTTGAGTTCATACTTGCTAACTTCTGGCATTTGAGCGCTAATCCCTGCAAAAGATAGCGGATATTCTGAGGTTTGATAGACAGAAATTCGGCTGAGACAAGTTTGCTCGCCGTCGCCCAGACGCGCTATCATTTCATCGATCGCTCTTTCAATATCTCGAATCAGCAACCAGTCTCTCTGGTGCAGAAAAATCCCGACATTTCCCTGAAACTCGGTATCGTCTCGAATCAAGGCTGCAATGAGTTGTAAGGCTTTGGGATGTCCTGAATAGCGATCGCACATTTCGGCTAATTCTTCTGGATTTGCAGTCAGATTAAAAGATTGCAATAGGGCAACTGCGGCATCTCGATCCAATCCGTTTAGCTGGATTTCGCGGGTGACTGTTGACGGCAATTCGGCCAAGCTTTCGCGACTGGTGAAAATAATTTTGCTTTGATGTTCTGTTTCTAATAGTTGTTTGAATAACCAAGCATATTCTGCACAATCGTCCGCGAAATAACCAGCGGCTTTGGCTTCTCCAGCTTTCAAAAGTGTGTCGGCGCGATCGAAAACGACCAAGCAAGGTTTTTCTCTGAGGATTTTGAGCAGATTTTCGGTTTTTTTGCCACAGTCATTTTGAGCGTTGACGGCTGCGGTAATCTCGCCGTTGGAGAGGGTGAATAGCAGCGAGTCAATTATGCGATCGAAGGGGGGTGCTTTGCCTGTTGCAGATTGCAAGGATTGCCAAGCGGCGCAGGTGAAGGGGGTTTTTTCTGTGTGGAGTTGGCGAATTAGTTGGCTGATGAGGATGGTTTTTCCGATGCCCGGTAAGCCGACAATTGAGATGGCGGTGATATCGGAGTTAACGATCGTAGTTTTTAAGATATCGAGTTCTTTTGTGCGCTGTACCCAATTTCTGACGGGGGGTAAGTTTTCTGGGAGGGGGAAAGTGCGATCGGTTTCACTGTCTTGGGGGATATCTGCGATCGCGGCGGCTAAAAGTGGCTCTGTTTTCTTGATTTTGTAGCCTTCAGCAATGTATTCCCAGTTGTCTATTTCTACCGCTTTGCAAATATTGATAAAGTTCTCTCGTCTAATTTCTATTTTCGCCCAAAACCGCTTTAAGGTAGCTGTTGAAACTAAAGCGGCAACACACCAGGCATCCTCAGTTTTATTCCATCCGAGATTGCGTCTTACCATGTCAATGATTTTCAAACCCTCTTCGGATGCTCTGAGCAAACCTGCCATTGTTAGTCCTTTAGCACAATTGCGATCGAGTTTAATTATAGCTCAGGTTGGAGAGCCGAAAGATGAGCCAAATGAGCCAAATGAGACAAATGAGCCTTTTTGTTGAGCCAAATGGTGAGCCATTGAGCCGATACAGTGTAGGGATTAGGGATTATTTTTATGGATAAGTTTGTTTTTCACCTACAGCTTAAGGGTGAAGCCAAGCTGCATAAGCATTTACCTTGCCGTTAGGTATCGCTTTCTGGGTTGTTGGGTAAAGGGTAGTTATTGATACTGTTTCCCCTGTAAGGGATGAGTGAGAACCCGATCCAGTTTAGTTATCAGTTTTTTCAATAGCTTAGTTCAATATTGATATTCAGAAGGAGTTGGAATCATGGTACAGGCTAGTTTTGGAGAGATTAACTTTAATACATGGGGAAATAACGGTTTTCAATCACAACCCATTGATCCAAACCAGAATACTTATGTAATAACTCATGGATGGAATAATACAGGTGGTAACGCAGCCAATAATTTTACGCCTGCTGATTGGGTAGCAGAAAAAGCTCAAGCTATCCGAGAGCAAGATCCTAATGCTAATATTGTCGCGATGGACTGGGAAAGTGGTGCTAAGACTGATTACTCGAAAGCTGCTGCAAATACAAAAGAAGCAGGTCAAAAGCTCGGTGAGTATCTGAACAATATTGGTGTTAACCCTAACAAAACCGAACTGATTGGTCATAGTTTAGGGGGTCATATCGTTGGTTCTGCTGGCGCTAAGTATCGAGAACTAACAGGTAATCAGATAAATCTTATCACGGCTTTAGATCCTGCTGGACCTAGTTTTGGAATCAGGGCTAGACCGATAGAAGGAGGATCGGGAACAGATGTGGTTGAAGAACCAGTTCCTCCAAGCGATCGCCTAGACCCTACTGATGCTAAACAGGTAATTGCGATTCATACCAGTAAATTGGGATACCAAGACTCTATAGGAACAAAGGACATTTATATCAACAAGAATGAACTAATTCAACCAGGTGGAAAGATTCCTCTTAATGATAGTCATGGCTACGCTCACAAAATAGACACAGAATTAAGAAAGGGAGCATCTTTTCCTCAAGAGGATGGGACAAAATTCGATTTGAATCGGTTGCGTTCCCCAGAAACAGGTCGTATCAATGTTGATACTACCAAACCAACTTTCACAGGATCAATCACTGGCACTTTTGGAGGTGGCAGCAATAAATACAGTTTAGGAACACCGGAATTTGTAAGTTTTGTGCAGTTTGACGGTAAACCTTTTAGTACAGGAACAGACATTCTTTTTGATCTTGGTAAATTGACTTATCGGAATGGAGTAAACGCCGAAGATTCACCCAGATCAATAGATACAACTCTCAATATTAATCTTTCGATAACCCAACCAGAAAATAGTCCCCAGACGTTTAATTTTGCAATCAACAATCAAGCAACAAATAACACAACTGGTGATGCGGTTCTGGATGCAGATCGCCTAACTTTTTCAGGTGCAGGTTTATCCGAAGAGAGAATTAAAGTTGCGGCTGCTGAATATACCCTCGATCTATATGGGTTTGCTTCAAATGGAGAACCTGTAGGACAGTTTGATTCACCGGAGAATAGCACAGCTACCGCTGATTTATTTGGTAAAATCGTACCAGTGACTATTTTTACTCAAGATCAAGAGACGCTACGTCAATTTAGCAATGATATTAAAGAGGCTGTTAAGGGCTTTAGAAACACAATTGCTGATGCAAAAAATGGAATTTTGAGAGATCTAGTTTACCCATTGGCAGGGGCTGTAGTAGATGTTCTAATAGGTGCTCCAAGAACAATAAGAAGTGCCAGCCAAGTCAATCCCCCAACAGATACAGGAACTACATTTCAGATTACTCAAGCAATAATGGCTGAAAATCCGGGGGGTGTCCAAGGTTCTGATAACAATGAGAAAATCTTAGGATCGCCTGTAACTGATGTAGTATTCGCAGCCAGAGGTGCTGATACTATCGAAGGGGCTGTCGGCAATGATTACCTGCGAGGTGGAAAAGGAAGCGATCGCATTTTAGGTGACGATGGCAACGACATTATCAACGGTAATGAGGGTGATGATTTCATCTCAGGAGGCCCTGGCAATGATTTAGTGCGGGGTGGACAAAACAATGATGAAATTTTTGGCAAT
Source organism: Microcoleus sp. N3A4 (assembly GCF_036701805.1). Lineage (NCBI taxonomy): Bacteria > Bacillati > Cyanobacteriota > Cyanophyceae > Oscillatoriales > Microcoleaceae > Microcoleus > Microcoleus sp. N3A4. The sequence continues at coordinate 13,059 of NZ_JAUBRJ010000106.1, read as the reverse complement.
GACGGAGACGATATTTTAATCGGTGAAAAGGGAACTGATCGGCTAACTGGTGGCAGCGGAACAGATATTTTTATCCTGAGAACAGACACAGGTACAGAAGAAAACAATCCTGCTACTGCTGATTGGTTACTTGACTTCAATGCGAGTGAAGGCGATCTAATTGGCATCAATGGAGGCGTACCAATAGATATTCTCACTTTCACCCCCGCAGATGTGAATCAAGATGGTATTGCAGACACCATTATTCAGTACACAGAAAACAACGAAATTATAGGTGTCTATACAAATATCTTTGGTGTCGTCATCAACACGCAGCCAGACATTGTGAAAAATGCCTTATTTACTATACCGCTGAACGATCCAATCACTCAGATAGGATGATGCTGTAGGAAATTCGTCCAATAGTTCCGTCATAGCAATATTAGCGATCGCCCTTACGACAAAAAGAGCGATCGCCCTTAATCCCCACTACATCCATCAGCGTGTACCTGCGAACGAAAAAAGTACAAACATCAAGCTTGTAATGTATAATAGTTGGGTAACATTGTGGTAGGTAAAAAACTAACATGAATCAAACTTCTACAGTTACAATCAGCAATACATCTTATCAAACCCTCGCAGAACTCTCTGCAAGCTCAGGAAAACCAATCCAAACAGTCCTCGAACAAGCAATCGAACAATACCGAAGACAACAGTTTTTAGCAGCAGCCAACCAAGCTTATCTTGCCTTACGCGATCGCCCAGAAGCTTGGCAAGAAGAACTTGAAGAACGCGAAGCTTGGGATATCACTTTAGAGGATGGTTTAGAATGACCTCAGCAAAACCATCACGCGGTGATATATGGCTGATTGACTTGAATCCAATACGAGGGCGAGAGCAAGCTGGAAAGCGTCCCTGTCTGGTGATATCTGTAGACTTATTCAATCAGGGTGCGTCAGGATTAGTCGTTGTGGTGCCAGTCACATCCAAAGATAAAGGAATTCCCTGGCACGTTCAAGTTAACCCCCCAGAAGGAGGACTTAGACAGCCAAGTTTCATTAAATGTGAAGATGTGCGATCGATCAGTATAGACAGATTTTTTGAACTGTGGGGTACAGTTTCTTCAACAACATTGATGATGGTAGAAGAAAGACTACGCATTCTTTTGAATTTATAGCTAAAAAATAACTTTTTCAACTTTTCTATAGCGCGATCGCCCTTTCATCCATCTGCGGTTGCTAAAAAGCGCGATCGCCCTTCGCCCTCACAAATACTCTACCATTCCGACCATATCTTCCGGTGTGTAAATTTCATAGAGCAAAATCAACATTTCTATTACTTGTCCGATCGAACGACTGCCTTGTTTAAAATAAGCCACACCAGGATGATCCTGACTCATACCAGCCATAACTAGAAAGTCTCGATCCTGAGTGACAAGCACTCGCTGCTGCTGTTGAATAAACAACCACTGCTGCTCATCCATCTTAGTCCTTAATCCTGCTTCTACCGTTGTCGTCACATCAATACCATAGAGACGTAACGCCCTAGCAATGTCCCGATCGATATGCTCATCTAAAGGAAACCTAATTCGCAAACTCACGTTTTAATTCCTTTATTTTTGCTTGTAACCTACCTGGATTTTGACGCATAAATTCATCCACAAAAGCATCATCTTCTGCCATTTCTCTGTCAATTGCTTGGCGACGATCGTAATAATAAGCCATAGCGTCATAAACTGCGGCTACAAGCAGATCGTACTTAGTGGCAATTTCTAAAAGAGAATAACCCATTTTTAGGTGCATCACCATCACATCTTGTACGGCGATTCTCGTCCCAGCAATCCGGGGTTTCCCGCCTCGTACTCCCGGTGTTCTTTCAATGTGTTCTACGCTTACTGTTGTTGTCATGATTTTTTATTAGGTATGATTCAAAAATAATACTATTATAGCCAAAACATAGATTTTTACAAGCTCGATCGCTTGGAATTTTGAATAATAGCGATCGCCCTTAATCTCTCCCCGTCCATTCACGTTCATCTGCGGTTGCTCAAAAGATCGATCGCCCTTCTGTTATGCTGGATTTACTATCTCCAACCATTGACAAAAGACCAGCCGCACTTGATGCCACACATTCAATACCAGTCCGCGATCGCAAGTCCAAAAACTATCGGAAACTCCTTAACATTGTGGGTAACGAGAGTTGCTTGAAGCGAAGTGGCTGTCCCTGCAATCAAAACATCAATTGGGCCGATGGGAGTACCTTGTTGCTCCAATTGAGCGCGGATTGTGGCAGCAGCAATAGCAGAATCGCGATCGAAAGGAACAAGGTTAACTCGGCTCAAAAGTTGCTGAAGTTGTTCGGTACGTTTTGCAGGCGAAGTAGATTTAGCAATACCCACTTGCAACTCAAACAGGACGATCGCGGAAATGCCAATTTCTTAAGGAGATACATTGGCAAGGTTTTAGGCAACTTGTCCTTGTCCTTTGAAATAGTAAATTAATGTATTTGTATCCAAAATGTACATCTAAAAGCTCTCCCGCAAGATGTCTTCCCCCGACTCGCCACGAATCTCTTCCAGAGTAGGAAAGTCTTCTGCCCATGTTCCAGCTAGGGAATAAACCAATTCTGTCCAAGGAGTTAAAGAATCTACTGTGTCGGTGGATTGGTTCCCATTCAGGTACTTGGCACGAATAAACTCAGCGAAAGTGAGAATTTCGCTAGCTTGGTTTTCGGGAAGGGTTTTGACGATCGCATAAATTTGTTCAATGATAGTCATAATCTGGTGAGAAATACACTGTCGTTAAATTTTATTTTAGCAATACATCTTAGACTCGATCGCGAAGTTGTTGAGGAGGCCTCGGTCATCGACGATCGGGTTACGTGAAGCCATTTGTTTTTCCTTGTTGCTTTCTGTAAATAAATGTAACTAATTGTTAAGTTATATTATAGTGACTGGAATCGCGAAATTCTGTGATGCTTGGTCACAAAAGTTCGGAGTAGCGCTTCTCAAATCTTAATAACGATTATCATTATATTCATGAGTCAACCTACAATCTTTGTTTGGCGGGCGATCGGGCTTTGCATTTGAGTATCAATTAAAGACAAGTATTATCAATAAAAATGTGTAGACTCTTGACTCTCAAGAGCCGCTATCAACTGTCTGCTCAACCCCGTAGCGTGTGATTGGAATGGCGAATGTCGATCGCCCGATCGGGCAACTTATACTCTTTACAAAACCCAGACAACGATACCGTCAAGTTCAGAAACGTCTCCTACACCAAGCGTAAAGGGTTTCAGGCATAATTGGTGTCGCTGTAGGCTTGCAAAAATTCACAACCCTATCTTGCCCAGGGGATGGTAATACCTGCAATCGCCCCTCAAATTAGTTGACATAATTTATCAATTAACTTAAGCTGCATATTGTATTCAAAGTAGCGGTGAATCCCATGACTCTTTCAACCTACACCCCAGCCTTGTACGCTAGTTTCAGACACCAGACTTTCACCCACCGTCAGTTAGTGCCCGTGCCGTCTAAAGGCTTGCTGCGAATTGAACGGGGATCTGTCCGAACCTTAACTTGGAGCGACCAGGGGACACCAATCACGCTGGGATATTGGGGAGTTGGAGACGTGCTGGGTCAGTCGCTGTCAGGCGTCCAACCTTATCAAATAGAGTGCAAAACTCATGTAGAAATTAGCTACATTCCTGCAAATTTGTTCGATCGATCGTTAGATGAAATTTTGGCGCACGTTCAGCAAACTCAAGCCTTTTTTTGCATTGTTCGCAGCGAATCTCTGCGCGATCGACTCCTGCAACTATTGGTTTTCTTGGGACAAAAATTTGGTCGCGAAGTGGCACAAGGACTGTTAATTGATTTGAGATTGACTCATCAGGAGCTTTCTGAGGCGATGGGAATTACGCGGATTACGGTGACGCGGCTGATGTGTCGGTTGGAGGAGGAGGGAATTATCGATCGATCGCGCCCTCAATACATTGTTTTAACTTCGCGTTAGTTTGATTTTCACATCAGAAATATTTTTAATCGCAGATCGGCGCAGATCGACGGAGATATTTTTTAGATATCTGCGTCGATGCCAGTCCTCGGTTCGATCGGGTTATTGCCGTCGCCTGCGTTGATGTTGTCGTTACCTTGACTGGTATATATTTGGTCGTTGCCCGGGCCTGCGGTTACGAAGTCGTTGCTTTTGCCTGCAAAGACGTTGTTGTTGCCTTCTCCGGCATTGATGATGTCGTCGCCAGCACCTGCGTAGATGGTATCGTCGCTAGGGCTACCCATAATAATTTTATTGCCGTCGCTAGCAAAAATTGTGCTTGCTTTTTCTCCGGCATCAATAATGTCTTTACCTTTGCCTGCAAAAATAGTACCGCTGCCGTTGCCAGTGATGAAGCTGTCATTGTTTTGGGCTTGGAATACTCAGCTAGCGGTTCTTTCTGAATAGAGACTGCTTGGTGACGCCGGTACCAACCAAATTCTTCCCGATACTCCCGCCCGTCTGACAAGCGAATTTCAAAGGTGGTACCCGCCACGCGATCGATCCGTGGAATCAATCCAAAGCATCTCAAATATAAAATCCTCAAGCCCCCGAATTTATCTGTGGGGTCAATCCAAAATCTAAAATCTAAAATCTAAAATCGAATGACAGGCCACGAACTGGGCTATGAACGTTTAGCATACAGGCTGCTGAACGGTTATTTTTTTGAGAGACCAAGCCGAACACCAGTTTATCCCTTTTTTGTGGCTGGATGCTGTGAATTTTTGGGTCATTCTCCCGGATCTGCGGTCTACGTACAAGCTATTTTAGGGGCGAAAATCATACGGCTAACTTTCATTTTGGCACGGCGTTTTACTGGCGCTCAAAGTTTCTTAGTCGCGGCTGGATTAATTGCGCTGCCTCCCTCATTCTTCATGTCAGGCTGCTGCAAACAGAGATTTTCTACGCGCCTTTAATACTTTGAACAGTCCGCATTTACGGCGGGAGGTCTCGGCGGGAACCCGAAGACGATGGTAAATACGGCTGACTAGAAATATCCCAAATGAAGGTAAATCCAAATATAATTAATTGGGCGCATTGGGACAAGATTGCGATCGATCCCCCGAAGGGTAGCGATTATTGGTGGTCTGGAGAACCCGGCACAGTTTGGCAAGGCAATTCGAGGAATATTTTCAATACTCTAAAACAAGCAAATATTCGCCCGGCGGTCAATCGATTTTAGATTTTAGATTTTAGATTTTAGATTGACTTGCGCGAGATAAATGCTCTTTCTTGAGGATTTTCGATTTTCGATTTTGGATTGATTCCACGGATCGATCGCGTGGCGAGTACCACCTTTGAAATTCGCTTGTCAGTATTCGGAATGTAGATAATCGCTGGAATCCGAGTTGGGCGCTGCAACTGAATCCGCGCGCAATCAAGCAGATTGGAATGAGTGGTGAGAGCAGGTTTTTGCTGCGGTTTATTGGCTGAATGTTTGCAATGATTACCGCGTTGATGATTGGGAAAATCACAACGAACCGGACAATCTGGATCGGGTTGGGGCGGAACTAGGGCGGATTATTTTGAGTTGGTTAATGTGGCAAAAGATGCGATCGACTTTGTTTACAACACTTACAGCATATTCGGTGGTTCGTGAAGTACACTATAAAGCTATATTCTGCGGTACGTGTTATGTAGGGTGCGTCGCTGCGGAGCAGGTTCAATGGAATTTGCAGATTGACTCTGAAAGCGACGCACCGGGAGCATCCCATTTTTGCTTTCATATCACGGACGGTTGCATCAGAATAATATATTTCGATGATATAGCGCGCTCACGCCGTCCATAGCGAACGATCTGCGAGCGAGACGCTCGCACTCCTAAAAAACGGCTTTTTACCAAATTGGGATGCTCCCGACGCACCTTACTTACGACAAGATTGTGTGTACCGCATATACCTGGAATATGCTGTATTTGCCCGATCGCACTTACCGCATCCACGGCCCGAAAACCGTAGGCGGCAGCAATTAGCCCGCTTTTGCTTTGCAAGAAATACCTAATTATTTCGATACAGTCAATGTCCGCAACTACGATGCCGATATTTCAAATTACACCCGCAAAGTGCGCGGTTGGATGCAGGGAACTTTACTTGCTAACTCGCAGCTTTGGGTGGAGAGTGGGGCAGTTACGAAATTAGCTACAGCGATTTATCTTTAGCTTTAAGTTTGATTAAAAATTTGATTCGAGGCTCCCAACTGGGGGATAATTATATTTACGGCAGTCACATATTTTGTTTGTACGACTGGGAAAAGCCGCGACTGGCAGAAGGTTTGCTGGGGTCATCCGGCCAGCGGCGCGCGGGTTACTGTGCTTTGCGGATGGGAATTCGAGCTTTGCAGGACAGGAGAGCTAGCTTTTTTCCTATCACTAACAGTTCTGATTGAATGGCAGTTGCAACTCTCGATGCTAGCAACAATGTTTATTTGCTGACTGTCAACGACCGAGCAAAATCTTACAGGGTTAATACCGATATTTCGGATCTGATAAAAGCCGGTAATGCCACGGTGCGAGAGTTCAGTTTGAAGGCAATGGATGAGGTTGTTGACAGCTTAACGTTGAAGGGCGGCAATGCGACTTTTGCGCTGGCGGGGAACAGCGCTATTCTCATCAAGTTCGATCGCCAGAATTGAATCTCAAATCCTCGGGGTCAGAATTGGGATAACATAGAATTAGTTATTATCGGAATTATTTATTTTCTGGCTGTTTCCCCCTCTACCCCTCTCCCCCTCTGACTCTCTCCCCGCTAATTGCACAGTTGAAATACCTAAATCGTCCTGTTGTGATCCCCCTCCTGTCGCTGGTAAATTGTTAGCGTGTAGGTATCTTGCCTCAAACAGAATCCGATCGAGTTCCGTTGAGGGCTAGAAAGTAGGGTGCAGTCTAGACAATCGCAGAAATTCTTGCTCGTAAACCCGCAGCAGTTAGGCTGGGCGAGGAATTGCCGGGCAGCCTTCATGTCCGCCAAGATGGCAGATAGCATTGGTTCAGACTTTCAGAACCCGTCCCATGTCAAGATTTAGCACGGAATTAATTTTAAATGCCAAGATGCTGGAAGTAGGGGTGAGTTTAATCGTACAGAAACTTTGAGCGTGCTTGGAAACCTCGCGCGCAAAGCCTCTCAGTCAACCTGCTGCCCGCGATCGGGTTTTTCTAACAAATATCACTTTTATGCCCCCTGATGTTTATTCCCTCCCTCAGTCAGGTCATCAACCGCAATCCCCTTACCGTCACGCCTGAGACGCCCGTAGAAAAGGCGATCGAGCTGATGAGCAGCACAGGAGCCAGTTACGTCCTCGTGGTAGAACCGCGCGGGAATTCTCAACTCGGAAATCCCACGAACGGGAATTCCCCGCAATCGCGGGAACAGTCGGGTTTCTACCGCGGCGTACAGCGTGCGGTACCCCCGTCCGCCAGCGCGTTCCGTCTCAACGGCTCAAAAGCTCTCTATCCGGGCGGCCAGACGGTGCTGGGGATTTTTACAGCGCGAGATGTGGTACAGCTAAATTCGATCGGCGCTGCTTTGAGGGGATTTGCGATCGAGCAAATCATGATCAGAACCGTAACAGTAGCCCGAGAATCGGAAATTCCCGACTTTTTTGCCTTAGCAAATCTGCTGGAAAAAAATCAGATCAGCCATTTGCCCGTCGTCAACGACGCTGAAGAACTGGTCGGTTTAATTAGCTCTCAAAGCTTGGTGCAACTGTTGCAGGAAATTGGGGAATCGGCACAAAAAGCAAGCAGTGCTTCGCCACCAGCGGCGGGCTTCGCGTTCCCTCCGCCGCTGCCAATTTTGCATCCGAAATTAGAGCTGCCAGCTCATTTAATTAAACTTTATCAAATCCCTCAAATCGCAGTCTCGCGAATTATTCACGCTCCTGCTACTTCTTCGGTTCGCTATTTGGCGCAACTGATGTTTAGACACAATGTTAGCTATGTATTAATTACTGAAACCCCCGAACAACACTCTACTGGTGCTGCTCAAAATTCCAAATTTACAAATCCCAACATCCATAAACTGGTTGGGGTGGTAAGTTCGCGGGACATCGTGCAGTTGCAGGCGCTGGGAAGAGACTCGAATAAAGTTAAAGCGGGAGCGATTTGCAGCACTTCGCCGCCGCTAGTGCGATCGCACTCTACCCTCGAAGCAGCAGTCGCCCTGCTGCAAAAAAACTACTGCCAGTTGCCTTTATTAGTCATCAACGAAAGCACTCACCCGATCGGGATTGTCAATCCTAAAACTATCCTTTTACAAGCGCTGGATTCAAAATCTCTACATTCTGGCTTGATCGCTTTGCAGCGCCAGCTAGAATCTAGCAACGCGCAATACAAAAGACTCTCGGCAGAAATACAGATTCCGGCAGCAAATCGCCACCCAAGTGCAGAAATTTCTCAAAATAGTTTCGCCTTTCCCCCAAATCTCCCCGCAGCCGTCAACAATCAGGGGATTTGGGATTGGAATCTCGAAACAGATGAGTTTTTTTATTCGGCGCGGTGGCAAGAAATGCTGGGCTACCGAGAAGGGGAAATCTCGAATCGCCGATCGGAATGGTGGAGTCGCATTCACCGAGAGGACATTGACGGAGTAAAGGCAGCTTTAGAAGATCACTTCGCCCAAAAGACAGCGGATTTTGCAGCAGAATATCGGATGTACTGCAAAGACGGCAGCACTGTCTGGGTGCTGAACCGGGGTCAAGTTTTACGCAGCGCTACGGGCAAACCGCTGCGGGTAGTAGGAACTCATACAGATATTACTCCAAACAAGCAGTTAGAAGTCAAAAACCGCGATCGCGATCGGGAGCAATTCCAAATATTTGACTCTTTGAAAGCAACAGTAATTTTCCAGATAGATGCTGCGGGGGCTTGGACATTTCTCAACCGCGCTTGGACTGAAATTACGGGTTTTTCGGTTGCCGAAAGTTTGCAAACTAATTTTTTAGATTGGGTGCATCCAGATGAGCGCGCGCAATGTGCAAATTTATTGGAGTCTTTGCTGTCGGGGAAGTCGGAGTTTGAACGGCGAGAACTGCGATTTAAGTACAAATCGGAGTCGGCTAAAAACGAATTGGAAATTCACAGTAATTCTGACTTTATTTCCGTTGAAATATTTGCCCAAGTCCGGCTGAATTCCCAAGGCGAAATAGCGGGAGTTTTAGGGACTCTGCACGATGTCTGCAACCGCGTCGAAGGGGTTGAGGATCTGCGGGAAAGCGAGCGGGCAATTCGATCGCTCTACGAGGTAATGGTGACCTCGGAAGGCTCTTTTGACGATCGAACGATCCGGTTGCTGGCAATGGGTTGCAGTCAGTTTGGGATGGATATCGGGCTGTTGGGCAGGGTTTTGGGCGATCGCTACGAAGTGATCGCGGCTTATGTACCGGAAGATTTTCCCTTTGGATTTGCTAAAGGAGACGGTTTTGCTTTGAGCAGAACTTTCGAGCGAGAGGTTTTGCGATCGAGCGAACCTATTTCTGTCGAATCAGCCGGCACTACTCAGTGGCGCAACCACCCCGCTTACAGCGTGCGGAAGTTGGAGGCTTTTCTGGGGACGAGGGTAATAGTGCAAGGGCGAGTTTTTGGCACTTTGAGCTTTACTTCCCGCACCATTAAATCTCCTTTGAAACCGCTGAATTTGGAAATTTTAAAGTTGATGGGCAATTACATCGGCGCGGAAATTGCCCGCGAAGAGCGAGAGCGAACTTTGCAACGTCAGTACCAGCGCGTTTTACTACTCAAACAAATTACTCAAAAAGTGCGATCGACCTTAGATACTCAAGAAATTTTTCAAACTACCGCCACCCAAATCGGCCGCGTATTTGGCGTCAATCGCTGTACAATTCACACCTATCTTTCCCTACCTTATCCCCACCTTCCTTGCGTCGCGGAATACTTAGAACCAGGTCACGAGTCGGCTTTAGATTTAGAACTTTCTGTCACTTACAACCCCTATACAGAAAAACTACTCGCTGAAGATATCGCCCTCGCATCTCCCGATGTGTTTGCCGATCCTTTGCTCGAATCTTCGGGGCCGATGTGCCGCCGCATCGGATTAAAATCTATGTTGGCGGTTCGCACTTCCTATCAAGGCGAACCCAATGGAATTATTACTTTGCACCAGTGCGATGCAACTCGCCAGTGGACTCCCGACGAAATTGAACTGTTAGAAGATGTTGCCGCTCAAGTCGGAATTACGTTAGCTCAAGCACAACTTTTAGAAACGGAAGTTCAGCGACAGCGACAGTTAGCCGAGCAAAATGAAGCTTTGGATCAAGCGCGACAAGCGGCGGAAGTTGCTAACAGAGCTAAGAGCGAATTTTTAGCGACTATGAGTCACGAAATCCGCACTCCGATGAATGCGGTAATCGGGATGACGGGTTTGTTGCTCGATATGGATTTAACTCCAGAACAGCGGGATTTTGTGGAGACAATTCGCACCAGCGGCGATGCTTTGCTGACTATTATTAACGATATCCTAGACTTTTCCAAGATTGAATCGGGCAAAATGGATTTGGAACGCAGCCCCTTCGACCTGCAAAACTGTATAGAAGAATCTCTGGAATTGCTGGCTCCTAGAGCATCAGAAAAAGGTTTAGAACTGGCTTACTTTATTGACAGTTCAGTTCCGAAAAACATTTTAGGAGATGTCACTAGGCTGCGCCAAATATTGGTAAATTTACTAGGAAATGCAGTTAAGTTTACAGAATCTGGAGAAATTGTCGTCTGCTGTACGGCTAGAAAAATTGAGCAGGTAGCTGCTAAGAGTTTGCCGGAAATAATCAATATTCTAGAGCCGCAACCGTTAGTAACTAACCAGAGACCGTTGGCAGATAGCAGACAATACGAGATTCAATTTGCTGTCCAAGATACGGGAATTGGCATTCCGCCAGACCGGATCGATCGCCTGTTTAAAGCTTTTTCGCAAGTGGATGCTTCGACAACGCGACATTACGGCGGGACGGGTTTGGGACTGGCTATCAGCCAGCGTTTGAGCGATCTGATGGGGGGTACAATGTGGGTTGTCAGCCAGGTTTGTCCGGAAAGTTCTAAGTCTCAACCGGCAGTTTCTGCGATCGGACAAAGTACCGCTGGAAGGTCGCCTGCGGAATTTACTTCGCCGTCGATATCAGGTTCGGGTTCGATTTTTTATTTCACGGTGACTGCTGAAGCTAATGACATCGTGGCTGAGGAAAAAAAGCCGGAATTTACCGCTGGTAAGCGCTTGTTAATTGTCGAGCACCATGCCATTAATCGGCAAGTTTTGATCCGGCAAGCAGAGTCTTGGGGAATGATACCCGTGGCTGTAACTTCGGGTGCTGAGGCTTTGGAAATCATCAAAGAAAACTCGGCGCTGGATTTAGCTATTTTGGCTATGAATCTACCCGATATGGACGGTGTGGCTTTGGCTGTGGAGATTCGGAAATTTGAGCTGAGCAATTTGTCTGGCGGCGACGGCCTAAATCCGAATGTCATCAAAGTGAAAAACCCTCGCAAAGTTGCGCTACCTTTGGTGCTGTTTACTTATTTAAGCAAGGCGGAAGTTTGGAAAAAGCTTGAAACTACAGAAGTACATTTTTCTGCTTTTTTAACTAAGCCTCTAAAACAGTCCCAGTTTTATAATGTGTTGCTGCAAGTTTTTGGATATGTTGCCGGCAGAAGCGGCAAAGGAGAACTTTCAAATGTGGCGACTTTGACTTCGGGATTGAAGTATTTTGAAAATTCTCAAGAACAGCACCGCGTGCAGCGGACTCCTGCCGTTTTGAGGCAGGTTGCGACCAATTCTGCCGGACAGGATGGAGTTAATTCTGGTCAGATTCGGATTTTGCTGGCCGAGGACAATGTGGTGAATCAAAAAGTCGCTACACATTTGCTCGACAGGATAGGATATCGTGCTGATATTGCGGCTAACGGGTTGGAGGTTTTGGAGGCTCTGAAGCGGCAATCTTACGATGTTGTGCTGATGGATGTGCAGATGCCGAACATGGACGGGTTGGAAGCGACGCGCCGCATTTGTCAGGAATGGCCTGCTAACAAAAAGCCGAGAATTATTGCGATGACCGCTAATGCGATGCAGGGCGATCGCGAAAAGTGTCTGGAAGCAGGTATGGACGATTATATTACTAAGCCCGTGCGCCGGGAAGAGTTGGCGATCGCCCTGAGCAAGTGCTCACCTCTGGATCGGGATGAACTGGATGCCGTTACTGAGCAGAAAAATCAAGATATTTCCGATCGACCTGACAGTGATGCTGCTGGATATGCGAGCGTTCAACCGGGAGCCGATTCGCCGATTGATTTTCATATTTTGCACAATCTCCGCGAGCTAGACGATGAGGAAGACCCGGATTTTTTGGGGGAGCTGATTAAGATATATTTGTTGGATGCACCGCAGCATTTAGAAACTATTAAGGAGGCTATTTTTCTCGGCGATGCTGATAGTTTGAAGCTGGCTTCTCACACGCTCAAGTCGAGCAGCGCCAATTTAGGAGCCGTGTCTTTTTCAGCAGTTTGCAGGGAGTTGGAGTATATGGGCCGCGTGGCGTCTGAGTCTGGAGGGGAACAGGTTTTTGATGTGAGCACGGCGCGCGATCGCCTGTTGGAAGCCCAAGGGGAGTGGGAAAAGGTGCGGGCGGCTTTTGAAATTGAACTGAAAACTGGGAAGTTGCGATCGCAAATAGGGAATTAGTCATTAGTCATTGGTTATTGGTTATTGGTTATTGGTTATTGGTTATTAGTCATTAGTCATTAGTCATTAGTCATCTTGCCCAAATAGCTATTTAACTTTCCCCTAAATACGCCTTGCAAACAGTTGTCAGGTGCGTCACCACCCTTAAATTTCCCAGAAAAAACCACAATCTAATAGCGACGCACCTGACAAATAGGATTCGTGAAAACCCTCCGCTGCACCTCGCCCAATACTAATAATTGTTGCAAGATTTTTTAGAAACGATATTAACACCCCACATTCCGCAGGTCTTTAAATAGAATTGATGGTTATAAATTTTAAAAATTCAACCCTGAAGTGATTACTGGGTA
>NZ_JAUBRJ010000105.1:0-19328 GCF_036701805.1 Microcoleus sp. N3A4 | reverse complement strand
ACTCATTTTTGTCTTGGATGATTCACTTTTACTCCCTCAATCCCCCTATGTGCCAGTTGGGGGTGCGGAATGTGGGTTGAATTTGCAAACGCTATATACAGCGTTAAAAATCTGGCGATCGCCGTTTCTTTGCCACTGCATCTAGTGTGATCCCTGATAGGGCTTTAGGTGGTTTGCAACAGCCTGTAACACTGCCCTTTTTTCAATCCCTGATAAGGACGGGGTGGCTAGCAGCCCGCGTGCAGCGCTTCTTGCTAGCCACCAAAATAATATCACTATTGTTGGGGATTCCTTCTAAATAAAAAACCCGGTTTCTTGAAGAAACCGGGTTTTTTTTCTACCAACTAAGAGAGGAGTCAAAACTTAACAGGTAGCGGTTGCCGGAATTCTGCATTTCTCGCACAACCCTCTCAAGCAAACTACGGGGAAATTCTAGTTGCAGCTTTTTTAAAGCTGTCTCATTTCCTCTTCAAGCACCCGAACCAAATCTTGGTTGCCACTCGACCTCGCTACTTCTATGCGGTGCATCAGTTGCTTGTGAATGTTAGCGCGGTGGGTTTCTGCTACTTTTTTTACGTTTTGACGATTTGTGTTCATGGTGGACGTTCCTTATATTAAATTTGGTGTACCTGCTACTTCTCTAATATAGCGCTAAATTTCAAAAAGTATCTAAATTTACAAAAAATTTACAGTTGTTGACCGATCGACCCAACTACTGTATAATATTGGCCATAAGTCAATAGTGATATCTTGACAAAAAAAGGCTGAAAGCTAGAGCTGCTGAAGGCTGAAGCCTGAAGTAGCAATTATCCCTATCCCCGAACATTTACTCAAAGGGTAAGGCAGGCACTGCGAACCCAACATTTACTCAAAACTCAAAACTTGCTCCAGCGCCTCTACCAACTGCTGAAGGTGTGCGAGCTCGTGAGTTGCCATCAGCGAAATCCGAATTCGGCTTACGCTTACAGTCGGAGGCCGAATCGCCGGAGCAAAAATACCCATCTCCTTGAGTTTGCTGCCAACTGTTAAAGCGGAGGCTGCATCTTTTAACGGAAAACTGAAAATTGGGGACAGGGAATTGGTAATGGGTAATTGGCGATTGGTAATCGCGCAATATTTGAAAGTTTCGATATTTTGTCGCAACCGAACTCGGCGTTCTGGTTCTTGCTGTACAATTCTCACAGCTTCCAAAGCAGCCGCCGTGTCAGCAGGCGTCAATGCTGTAGTATAAATCCAACTCGCAGCTCGATTGCGGAGAAAATCAATTAAAGCAGCAGAACCGGCAACGTAGCCGCCCAAACTTCCCAAAGCTTTGCTGAGCGTGCCAACTTGAATTAGCGGCAATCCCGTACACCCGAAATGTTCTGCACAACCAGCACCGCTAGCGCCGAAAACTCCTGTAGCGTGAGCTTCATCTACTAATACCATACAGTTGAATTGTCCGGCCAAAGCTAACAACTGCGGCAGCGGACACAAGTCCCCATCCATGCTAAAGACGCTATCGGTAATAATTAAACACTTGCGGTATCTCCCGCGATTTTGCTCTAGCTTGGCCGTTAAATCCTCAAGATTGCAGTGACTGTACTCTAGGGAAGTTGCACCGCTGAGTGCGGCTCCGTTTTTCAGGCTCGAATGGTTGTACTTGTCAGATAATATCAAATCGCGCTTGCCGACAAGGGATGCGATCGCCCCTAAATTGGCTAAATATCCCGAACTGAATACTAAAGCATCTTCAGTTTGTTTTAAATTAGCAATAGCCAATTCTAGCTGTCGGTGCAAATCGCGGTGTCCGCTTAGTAACCTCGAACCCGTCGCACCCGTACCAAATTCCTTAGTTGCAGCTATAGCCGCTTGAATTAACCTGTCATCGCCGGCAAGTCCCAGATAATCGTTGCTGGCAAAGTTAATCAGCCTCTGGTCTGCTAACTTTACCACAGGCCCGGGGCAACTTTCGATCGATTGTGGCGATCGATACCAGTGAGCGCGGCGAACAGTGTCGAGGGCCTTCTCTATCCAAGCGTAAGGGTCTGCGTTCATATTGGAAAGCGATCGGGTAATACGTTATATTAGCTGGTGATCAGTTCCTCCGCATCACCGAAGCATATGCCACTCACTCAAAAATACAGATTAGTCACCCGCAGCGATTTCGACGGTCTTGTCTGTGCCGTTTTGCTCAAAGAACTCGATATGATCGACGAGATTAAATTCGTGCATCCTAAAGATATGCAGGATGGAAAAATCGAAATAACAAATAACGATATTAGCACCAATTTACCCTATGTTGAGGGAGTTTATCTAGCTTTCGATCACCATTTCAGCGAAACTCTCAGACACGAGAAAATCAAAATCAACCACATCATCGACCCCTATGCAGCTTCCGCAGCTAGGGTGCTGTACAAATATTATGGAGGCCGAGCAAAGTTTCCTGATATTTCCGAGGCGATGATGGCGGCAGTTGACAAATCAGATTCAGCTCAATTTGCCAAAGAAGAGGTTCTGCATCCACAAGAATGGGTGCTGTTAAACTTCATAATGGACGCCAGAACCGGGTTGGGAAGGTTTAAAGAATTTACGGTTTCCAATTATCAGTTAATGATGCAGTTAATCGATTACTGCAAAAATCATACCATTGAGGAAATTTTGCAGCTTCCTGATGTAAAAGAAAGAGTAGACCTCTACTTCGATCAAGAAGCAAAATTTAAAGAGCAAATACAGCGTTGCGCCACAGTTTATGATAATTTAGTTGTTTTGGATTTACGCAACGAAGATGTAATTTATGCGGGGAATCGTTTTGTACTTTATGCTTTGTTCCCAGAGTGCAATATATCGATTCACGCACTCTGGGGACTGAAACAACAAAATACTGTTTTCGCAGTTGGTAAGTCAATCTTTAACAAAACTTCTAAAACTAATATTGGGGAGTTAATGTTAAGATATGGCGGCGGCGGACACCAGAATGCCGGAACTTGTCAGATTGAGAATGATAAAGCTAGTAAAGTTTTGAAAGAGTTAATTGCCCAGATAGAGCAAAATGGTTAAATTGGCTTTATCTTTTTTGCAGTCAGGACTTGAGTCTTTGATTATTTGAATTTTCAGGACTAAAGTCCTTACTACAAACGGGGATTTTCAGGACTGAAGTCCTTACTACAAACGGGAGTTTAGTCCTGAAGGTTTTGAGCTTGTGGGTTCTGAGGGTTGAGATTTTCTGAACTTTTGCCTTTGACTGGCGGCAAATGGTCTACCAAACCCATATCAAAAGCGACATCCGGCAAATCGGCAGCGTTATATTTTCCAGGCTCAAACAATCGTCCGGGAGTAAAACAAGGCTGTTTTAATTGTACCACTTCGCTAGGTGAAAACATTCCCCTAAACATTTTGCGTTCGAGTCCCATAATTTGCGCTCCTAAAACAACTCTCGCATTAATCTTAGCAATTTTTGAGCCGCAGCTTCCCAATTAAATAAATCCGCCGTCTCTCTAGCTTTTTGAGCTACCTGAAAACGCATCGGATCTTCAACAATTTTTCGCAACTGCTCGCGAACAGACTGAACATTTGGTTCTGCCCAATGAGGAGAATTTCTAATTTTCAGATACTGAGTATCGTAACACTCTCCTACGGGAATTAGATCGTAAGCAATGGGATAGCAGTTAGCGGTATTGGCGTACTCAGTCGGGCCGCCGTACATAGTCATAGCGACGGGTAAACCCGCAGCAAAGGCATCCAAAATTTTAATCGCAAAACCCTCGCCGCGAAAGGGAGCTAAAAAAGCATCTGCTGACAAGTATAAATCAGCTAGTTCTGCTTTAGTACAAAATTTAGGCTTTACCTGAACTTTTGACTTGAATTTACCGAACTTTTTTTCTATATTTACGAGATGTTCGACTATGACATCAGGAGTTTTGCCGCCATCTTTGATAATTAACTCTACGTTGGCATCATCTTTAAATTCTTCACAAAAAGCTTGAATGGCGAGATCCGTTCCAAATCTATAAAAATCATAAGAATTGGTCATGTGCAGAATATATTTTACATCTTTTTGGGTTTTTTGCGGTCTGGGAAAATAGAGTTGGGAGATTAAAGGATTGAAACCTAGAGGCATGACTGATACGTTGGTCGCAGGACATCCAGCTTTGATTAAAACGTTTTTAGAATATTGACTTACGGCTAGTTTGTGGGATAAGTTATTGACAGCATCGTAAATCCAGTAATCATAATCATCAGCGTTTTGGGCGAATTCGTAATTGATAGCAAAAAGTTCTAAGTTGAGATGTCCGTTGAGTTCTTTTAAAAAATAAGGTTTCCAGTAATGAGACCATTTTATATGAAATAAATCTGAGGGTGCGGTGTTCATCCACTTCGCTAGCAGGTGGTTTTCTTCTGCTGTGGAGTTGCGGGTGACGTGAGAGGCAATTTGTGAGGGTTCGACAGAAATAGGAATTCCCATTCGGTCTAAAGTTTTTGCCAGGGACAGGGTAATGTCAGCAAAAGAGTTGAAGTGTTGAAATCCTACGTTAAAATGAACCATATTTATGGGGAATGGGGAATGGGAATGGGGAATGGGGAATTGGTAATGGGGAATGGGGAATGGGGAATTGGAGGCAGAGCCTCCGGGTATGTATTCCCCGGCAGAGCCAGGGAACAAGACTAATAATTAATAATTAATAATTAATTATTAATAACTAATAACTAATAACTAATAACTAATAACTAATGACTAATGACTAATAACTAATGACTAAGAAGCCGATCGCACTAAAATGACTGTACAGTCGCACCCGCGCGCCACAGCTTCGGGAATGTTCCCCTGAATCACCTGCTTCAGCAGCCCTTCGCGGCTAGCTCCCAGGACGATCGCATCGCACCGATCGTTCTGAGCCAAATCAATTAAAGCATCAGAAACCGATTTAGCGCAAACCGAAGTCGCTATTATCGAACAGCTAACCCTGCGCTGAATAAACTCCGCTGCTTGCTTTAATTCGCGGCGATCGGGTTCTGCACCAGAAGGCTGGTGAACCTGACACAATTTAATCTCCGGTACAGCACTCGCAGCCACCAAAGCAGGTAGCA
The DNA here is from genome assembly GCF_036701805.1 of Microcoleus sp. N3A4. Classification (NCBI taxonomy): domain Bacteria; kingdom Bacillati; phylum Cyanobacteriota; class Cyanophyceae; order Oscillatoriales; family Microcoleaceae; genus Microcoleus; species Microcoleus sp. N3A4. The sequence continues at coordinate 14,261 of NZ_JAUBRJ010000105.1, read as the reverse complement.
GCCGCAAAGCCGCAGCTTGCTTGTAACCGCCGCGAATTGGCACCAACCAGCGGTGCAAACCCATCAGCGTGTGCAGTCCCAATTCTGGGGCTGGAATGTCTGAATTCGGCGGGGAAAATTCAGTCTCAGAAGTCGCTGGTGAATCTGAGGCGATCGCCAATGTGGGATTATCTGCGCCGTCAACTCCTTCGGCATTTAACTGCCATTCTACAGACGCATATTTCCGACCGCTAAAAGTAGCCGAAAACTCATTTTTCTTGCGGGTTGCTAATATTTTTTCGCTCCATTTCACTAAAATAACCTCGCAGCCGGCTTGCCGAATTACGGTATCTACCACATCGCCAAAAATGCGTCCTGTGGTGGATGTTTCGCCTTGCCATCCCATCAAAATTAAATCGATATGCCGCTCCTTAATTGTCTCCAAAATCGCGTTAGGCACGTCATGAGCTACCCGTATTTGGGTGTGTGCCGGCAAGTTCAAATTGCGAATTATTCGTTCGGCTTGTTGCAGCAGGCGGCGGCTTTTGGTTGTCCGCACTGCGGTTTCTGAGGGGGAACTGTTGCGCGGTACTATAATGATTTGCAGGCATTCTAATTCGTAATTGCGATCGCGCGCGATCGCCGCAGCCAGCCGCAGCAAAGCGGGTGCTGTTTGGGGGTTGCTTAGCGGCACTAATAAGCGGCCGTTTCCGACTTGCGGAGCTTTGGTTTGATAGACAACATAGGAAGGTTCTGGATGCGGGCCCTGGGTTGTTTCTCCGCTGAGGCGATCGGATTCAACTCGGATAATGTCGCTGCGCGTAATAATTCCCACCAAACGGCGGCCTTCTATGACTGGCAAGCGGCTGATATTGTAGTTGTTGAGCCTGTACAATACCTCGCTTAAAGTATCGCTTGCTTTGACTGCGATCGGCTGTACAGTCATAAATTCTTTGAGCAGCGAGTTGCCGGACAAATTGCGATCGCTGGCATTTGCCAAATCGGTTTGACTGACAATTCCGACTAATTTGCCATCTTCAACTACTGGAAATCCTCGGTGGTGCGATCGCGAAAATGCCTGCATCACTTCATCGAAAGTCAGCAAACTCGAAAGAGTTTCAACTCGGCACTGCATCACATCATCTGCGTGCAAGTCGCTCAAAGTATTGCTCGCAGCTTTTGCCTGCGTCAGTTGAATGCCGCTAAACTCCAAAAGGCGATCGTACAAAGAGCCACTGTCCACCTTTTCCGCGACTAAATAAGCCACTACAGAACAGATCATCAAAGGCAGCACTAATTTGAAATCCGCCGTAATTTCAAACACAATAACTACCGCAGTAATGGGCGCTCTAGAAACCGCGCAAAAAAACGCTCCCATTCCCGCCAAAGCGTAAGTTACCGGCAAACCGACGCCCAGGGAATCTGCCTGCACAATGCCCACCATGTGACCGAGTGCAGAACCGAGAACTAGCGCAGGGGAAAACAATCCTCCCGGAGCTCCAGAAGCAGCGGAAATAATTGTCAGAAAAAAGTGAGCTATAAAAGCAATTAAACTCGTTATGCCACTTGCTTCACCGGTCAGCAAAAACTCCCGCAAACCCGTACTGTTGCGGAAAGTTTCTGGGAGAAAAGCTATTACTGAACCGCAGATTATGCCAGCTAGAGCCATTCGCGCGGGCAAAGCTAATTTGAGCGATCGCCTGTTAAATTGCAAGCTAGCCATAATCCCTTTCGTGAACAAAGCTCCCAGCAATCCCGCTAAAACTCCTAACAGTATATAAAACGGGATTTCCTGAGCATCAAAACTGGTGTGGTACGCGCGAAGGTTCAAACTTAAACTATCGCCGCCCAAAAGCTGCGAGACAACTGCACCGATAAATGAAGCGATAATTGCAGTCCCTAAAGTCAATCCCGAAACGTCGTGCAGGAGTTCTTCAACTACAAACAAAACTCCTGCAATCGGAGCATTGAAACCAGCAGCCAATCCTGCCGCAGCACCGCAAGCAATCAATTGTCGGCGGTAATCTGGGGAAGTAGGCATCAAGTGACCGATCCAGCCGGCCAAAGATGCTCCTATTTGCACAGTCGGGCCTTGCCTTCCTAAAGTTAAACCGGAACCAACTGCTAAAATAGTAGTCAGAAGTTTGGCGACAGCTACTCGCAAATCTAAGGAAAGATTGACTCCGCCGAGAGCAGCTTTGACGTGAGGAATGCCGCTGCCGGCAGTTTCGGGAGCAAAACGCTCAACGAAAAAACCTGTTAGGAACCCGCCTAATAAACCGACAGTCGGAAGTAAAATCCAAGCGGGAATTATCGTCGATGTAGCAACTCGCCAACTGCCGAGCCATCCGACTCCTAATTTGAGTAAAACGCCAGCTAACCCGGCCACTAAGCCGATCAGACAAGCTTCAAAAATAGCGAGGCGTTTCGGCCGTAAAAAAAGTTGAGCTTCGATGACCCTGGAAGGTTCCCTAAATTGTTTAGGGATAGTAATATACGGCATAAATAGCGTTGATTACCTGAGAATTGTCTGCTCGATCAAACTTTAGCAAAAAATTCTTCGATACTTACCTGAAATCTGCTGTAATTCCGATGCTACCGGATTTGATATCAATCTGCGATTTTTTTACCCTATAGCCTCCACCAGTGTTTTCAAATCCGGCACTTCTAAATCAGGCTAGCTGCAGGTCGGCAGTATCGCCCCAAATCCTGTTTTCTCGTGGCTGCGATTTAGCCAAATCTATCTCGCGACTTGACAGCAATTGTCTCAAGGCTGGCAGTATTCCGCTTTCCCAATCTATGAGAGGGCCGTAGCAGTCAAAAGTTATAAATTCAAATTGATTAAAATTTAACCTCTTTCATTGCTTCTATTCTACGGTTGATATTCAGCAAAAATTTCAATTTTTCCGACAATATTGCGATTAAATTCTACCAATTCTTCTGCCGGAATCCAATATTCTTGATGAATCGAACTGCCGACAGTTTGGACAGGATATTTTTTTAAGAATTCAGCCAAAACTCGAAACTGAGTTACATAGCCGAAATATCCCGAGGCTGCATCTCTTGTATTCCAATCTCGTGCAATTTGTATAGCATAGGCTTTGTGGAGTACGGGATAAAAAATAGGCTGAAAAGACAGTCGCGGCGGAAATGCCATAAAATCGCTTTCTTCGATCAGTTCCATTTCTTTTTTTCCGACGGCTCGGAACAGCGTTACTGTCTCTCCATCTGATATATTGATATTTTTAAACCAAGCTTTCCAACCGTCCCAATTGTGAACTATTTTAGCTAATTCAGCGTAACCGGCGGCGCGGGGATGGGCTCCATCGTTTTCGGTAAGTTCTTTTTGCCAAATTTCTGATGTTTGCAGCGGCGTGCAAACATCTAGATAAGGCACTTCTAATTCGCTGCAAACTTGGGAAAACTGTTCGGATAAGTTGGCAATCCGGCTTGTGCGATCGGCATCGATAACTGGTGGCGGCCCTATCATTAATACTGGAAATATTTCTTTGGCTGATGTGAGAATATCTCGGGCATTTTCAATTGATTTCTCAACTTCTATGCGAATTTTTTCGTTTTCTAGGTAAGAGTCGTTGACGCCAAAGGAAAATACTATTCTGCCGTCGCAGTAGTGAGGTAAGCGGCAAGAAACTTCGCTGAACCAGCGAGTTTTTATATCGGCACTGGTTTCTCCCCTTATTCCTAAATTGTAGTAGGTAATATCGTGTCCTTGTCCGCAAGCGGCCGCGCAAATCCGTCCTGTCCAACCGAGACATTTTGGATCGCCAGTACCGTTTACAAAAGAATCGCCTATAAAACAAATACGCATATTATTTGTGGGGATTGGGAATTGGTGACTGTTGACTGTTGGCTGTTGGCTGTTGACTGTTGACTGTTGACTGTTGACTGTTGACTGTTGACTGTTAACTGTTGACTGTTGACTGTTAACTGATGACAACTAACAACTATAGCAATCCTAAATGATTTGCTTGCATGATACGCGAGCTTTCTGGCTCGCACTGCAAGGATTCTGGTCTCGCTCGAGAGAGGCGACTGATGCGAGGATTGCTATAACAACTAACAACTAACAACTAACAACTAACAACTGACAACTAACAACTAACAACTGACAACTAACAACTAACAACTGACAACTAACAACTAACAACTAACAACTAACAACTAACAACTAACAACTAACAACTGACAACTAACAACTGACAACTGACAACTAACAACTGACTTTAATTCTTGCCGATGACGGACAATCCCTCTACAATTACAGACGGTGTGTGGCAAGAACCGTTCCACTCGGAGTCTCCTCCCAATTCAACCAATTGTTTGAGGACGCTGTAGACGTTGCCGGCTACCATTGTATCTTTGATTCGGCCGACTATTTGACCTTGTTTGACTCGGTAGCCGAGATCGACGTTTATTGAAAAATCGCCGGAAATTCCGGCACTGCCGCCGAGCATTTGATCGACTACAATTCCGTCGTCTAATTGAGCGATTAAATTGATTAGCGATCGCTCTCCTGGTTTAATCAAAACATTGAACAAACTCGGCGTGGGATAGCTGCCCAAACCCGGGCGAAATCCGTTGCCGGTGGTGCCGCTGCCCAAGGCTCGACCGGTCGTGCGATCGGTATAAAATAGCTGCAACACTCCGCTGTTGATAAAGACGATCGCCCGAGTGGGAGTACCTTCGTCGTCAAAGGGACAGCTATAGGGCCCGATATCCGGCTGCTGCGAGAGGGTGACAAGCGGCGATGTCACTTGTTGGCCCAATCGATCGCTCCAAGGCGAAGCGCCTTCGAGTACCTGTTTGCCGTTCAACGCGGCACAGACAGTCCCCCACAGCAAGTCGGCGGCTTTGGCTGTAAATAACACCGGCACGCGGCCCGTGGCGGGAGCAACATTGTCTTTCGCCCATTCCAAACGCTGCAAAACCCGCTTGGCGCTGGTGTTTAAGTCGAGGGTGCCGCGTTGGGTTTCGCCTTCCCAAATGTTGAGGAAATCTTCTCCCCGCACTAATTCTGCTGACAAGTAACCGCTGAGGGTGGTGTCGGTGTGACTGGAATCCAAGCCTCTGGTGTTCAGCAAGCGGGTGCTTTCGATTTCGCAGTCGAGTTCGGCGGTGCAGAGGCTTTCGGGATAGGCTTCGCGGACGATCGCGATCGCCTCTTTTCCCCAGTTTACTAGCTGTTGGGCCGGCACCGACACTCCGCGATCGGGATAAACAACTTTCTCACCGGTGCCGAGTTCGATGGTTTCCGGTTCGTTGAGTTGCGAAAGCGCGATCGCCCTGTCCACCAAAATTTGCGGTTCCACGGGCCCGTAGGCCACCGCCAAACCCGGCCGCCCGTCCCGCCACAGCCGCAGAGCAATACCTTCTGCTTGGGCGGTTTCTAGCTGTTTGAGGCGGTTTGCTTCAAAAAAGACCGGCCGCGAGAGCGATTGCGATTCCAATACCTCAGCAGCTTCTGCACCTGCTTTGGTGGCTAGTTCTAGCAGTTGTTCTGCTGATTGGTCATTGGTCATTGTTGTCGGTGCTTGGTAATTAGTCAGTTGGCAGTTGGCAGTTGGCAGTTGTCAGTTGGCAGTTGTCAGTTGTTAGTTGGCAGTTGGCAGTTGTCAGTTGGCAGTTGTCAGTTATAGCCTTTCTCAGTAACATGAGATGCTCGTAGAGCATAGGCCTCGCGGGCCTTGGACTGAAGAGCATACCTCAATTATTTGAGAACCGCTATATGAGTTATTAGTTATTAGTCAATCTAGCTGTTAACTCTAGACTAAATAACGGTAGATTATTAACTGCTACTAACAACTAACAACTGACTACTAACAACTGACTACTGCCTACTAACAACTAACAACTGACTACTAACAACTAACAACTGACTACTAACAACTGACTAAATATTTAGTTCGTGCAGCAGCCAAAATCCTGCAAAAGATTCCGATTCGGGATTCGACTGAATTGCTAAGAAATGTACTTTTTTTGCTTGCTTTTTCGCGGCTTCAAATCCTTTCGCTTCTCTCTCAGTTGCTGCGTCTCTGAGATTAGCTAAAATCCAGCGATCGTTAGCTCCCGTATCTAATACCAGCCTAGGGGGCGGGCCGCTCTCAAATTTGAGAAAAGCCAACTCCAAACCCGACATCCAACCTGCCAGGGCTGCTGCTCTCGACGAGTAGATAATCAGTCCCGGAATTTGCGTTTCCGGGCCCAGGTTTGTCATCGGCAGCCCGAAAGCTTCGCCAAATCCGATATCCCACTCGGACATTTCGTCAAAAGCTGCGATCGGCAAACTGACAAACGCCCATTTTTCGCCGATTAAAGCGTCCGGCAGCGCAACTGGCGTTTCGGGTACAAATTGAACGCTCGGGTTCGGAGCGGCTTTATAGCCCGGTTCGGCGGGATAAACGTTTTGCATCCGTTCTTCCAGCCACAGGCTGAGGGCTAGGGTGCGGCGACTGGAGGCGGCGGGAATGTCCAACTCCTCGCAGGCTTTGGTAATCATGTTCGCCATTTGGCGGCGGAAAAAGCGGATTTTTTCGGGTGGTTTCGGTGCTGCGGCGATCGCCTCTTTAATTGCGGCAGCCAGCCACAGGGAATTCACGGTTGAACTGGGGCAGAATTGCGAGTAGCGAAACAGAGATTCGGCCTTGTCGCTTACATTCAGCGGGCTTTCGCAGATCAGCACTTCCCATTTTTTTTTCTCTCGCTCGTCTAGGATCGGACGGCTGTAAAAGTCGAGTTCCCAAATAGTTGCCATGCCGCGCTGTTAAAAATTAATCCTTTCTCATGTTACCGGACGGCGGGCAAGTTTCTGATTCTGAAAACTTAAGACTGATTTTCAATCGCGGGCGATTTTGCCGGAATACGCGGGCGATCGGATGTCAGGCATCTTGACATTGCATTTTTGATGCGCCGAGCGCCCGCCCACAATAGGTTATAAAATTTTTACAACCATAAATTTAGTTTTAGCTAGTTGCAAATCTCATAGATATTATCCAGCTTTTGCACTCCCGGCACCCAACAATAATTAGTAAAAACTCAGGTGCGGACGGCGCTGTAATAATTAGTAAAAAGTAGGTGCTGCACAACACCCTACAATCAAATACAGATTCTTTTTTTCACAACCCCGGTTTCTGCTTAATTCCCGCATTTTAAACAAACAAAATATTATAAAGCTTCTAGTTATTTTTGTCAAAAGACAGAGCGTAAAACTTACTTTTTTTTAGATTGTATCACCTCTGTCAAAAGACAGAGCGTAAAACTTATTTAAGCAGTCATCATTGATTGAAATTACGTAACCCAGGGAAATATCAACTTTTTTATGTTTATCTTATATGAGCAAACCTAATCTCAAAGATATACAAACTAAATGGCAGGCACAACAGAATCCAATTCCGGGACACTCAGAGCTTCTCACATCGGGAATATGATTCCCGATACTCTGCGGAAAAGTATCGACAAAAGCAAAACTGGTGCAGACAACTTAACAGGTGCGAATTACCTCACCGTTGCCCCCGGTATCGTTCTACAAACACCAAGCGGTCAAACTGTAGGCCCAGATGCAGAAGATTTAAGTGCCATTGGCAAGCACTTTAGCAGTACGATGAACCGCGAACTAATGGGAGATAGCGTCCAAGTACCAGATGTTTTGCTGGGCAACTCGGTCAAATCAAGAGTCACCGACTCACTCAACTTTGACACGCTGACAAATATCCCTATTACTGTTAACGTCAACGACTTTGGCGACGCAAATGTCATTAGCGATGCCAACCAACTTAAAAGCTTATCTACTGTCATGAGTAGTGCGGATCGAGGAGCCAAAGAAAATCGCTTTGTGGATGCAGATAATGGCGATAACCTCATAGAAATTCAAGCCTCAGATGCACCACAATTAGGAGGAATTCGCGGTTTGGGAGGCAACGATCAAATCGTCGGCACTCAGGGCAACGATACCGCTAACGGCAACGCCGGTAACGATACAATGTTTGGCGCTGGCGGCGACGATATGTTTCAGGGCGGACAAGGCAACGACCTGATCGACGGCGGTGAGGGCAATGATATAATTATGGGCAATCAAGGAGACGACTACCTGCTGGGCGGAGCGGGAGATGACGTACTCCGAGGCGGATCGGGCAGTGATATGCTGATCGGAGGTGCGGGCAATGATATGTTGATCGGCGATGCTGGGGCCGACTTCTTAATGGGAGGAGAAGGTGCAGATCAATTTATTTTGCGCGGCGATACATTTACCGCTGGTGCAGCTTTTTCCGATCGAATTCTCGATTTCAACCCCAGCCAAGGCGACACCATCAAAATTGCTTACCTTAAAGGCACATCAGGGATGGACAGCATCAGTCTCGCTGCCGTTGATGTCAACAAAGACGGGATTACCGACACTGCCATCCTCTGTTCCTGCGGTGATGCTGTAGGCGTCATTATGAGCACAGATCCGTCAAAAATTAACGTCAGAACTTCTATCTTCATGGCCGGGCCTCAAGACTCAACCCTCGGCCAAATCGGATAGCACTTTTAATAGTTATAGTCCTGGACGCATTGGGGCCGAGAAACCGGGTTTTTTACGAAAAGACGGGTTGTAGTCCACAGATTCGGTAAAAAACCCGGTTTCTGACTACCCGTGCGTCCAGGAATTTTATTGGCGCTTTGCTGGCAACTGCCTTTACAGAATTGGCGCTACAATCAAAAGTAAGAGTTTAGCTTGATTCCATGAGAAAAATCATTCTCGAAAAGATTGTTTCAACCTTACAACCTTTAGATTTTATTCTCGCTTTATGGCAAGGAGGTTCAGCAGCCCACGGATACACCGACGAGTGGTCAGACCTCGATATTGCCGTTGTGGTTGAAGATAACTGCGTGCAACAAACCTTTGATATTGTGGAAAAAGCCCTCGCCGAAATTGGCGAAATCGAACTCAAATATCGAGTTCCCGAACCCGCTTGGCACGGTCAGTCGCAGTGCTTCTGGCGGCTTAAAGAAACCCCGCCGTTCTTGCTAATTGATTTTGCGGTTTTCCGGCGCAGCAGCCGCAACGAATTTCTGGAAATAGAGAGACACGGACAAGTCCCGATCGCCTTTGACAAAGCTAATTTAATTGTACCGCCTCATTTGGATACAAACAAGCATTTTTCCCAAATGCGATCCAGATTCAACGAAATTAAAATCCGTTTTGATTTGCTGCAACCTCTGGTAAAAAAAGAGATTTATCGCGGACATTTAGTAGATGCGATCGGCAACTATCACCATTGGACGCTTCTACCCTTAGTAGAACTGCTGGGCATGATTTACCGTCCCCACAGATACGACTTTGAACTCAAATATTTTAGCCGAGATTTTCCGCCAAAAATAGTCGATCGCGTCGCACCCCTTTTTTGCATCGCAACTCTTGAAGATTTGGCAGAAAAACAACAAATAGCCGAGGCTTTTTTTGCAGAAACCTTACCGCTTGCAGAAGCTAAATTTTCCTCTAATACCAATTATGAAAAACGATATCTGTAGGGACAGGGCAGTGCCGTTTACGGCGCGGGAATCATGGACATGGCAGTGCCGTTTGGGAGCATCCCCATTTGGTAAAAAGTGTTTTTTAGGAGTGCGAGCGTCTCGCTCGCGATCTAGCCGTTCGCTATGGACGCTCGCGCGCTAAGCTGTTACGCATTTAAACCACTAACGATCCAGGTAGGGTGCGTCAGAAGCGAACACTTACTAGACATGGGAAACGCTTTCTTATCTGACGCACCTTACAATCGTCTTTTAAATGCCGAACAGCTTATATCATCCAAATATATTATTCTGATGCAACCGTCCATGATATGAAAGCAAAAATGGGAGGCTCCCTGCCGTTTCCTACGGGGATATGCAATTTTTAATAATTAATTAGTAAAAATAGAGGACTGTAGCAAGACTTTGTTGAATTAATATAAGAATGTCCTAACAGTACCGTAAGGCGCTAAAGGTTTCGTGAAAGCGATTAATATAGTAGCATCAACCTTAAAGAGTAACATCCCGTGACAAAACTCAGCGTCAACATCAACAGAATCGCCCTCCTCAGAAACTCTCGAAACATCGGCATTCCCAGCGTTACTGAAGCCGCAAAAACAGTAATTGCCGCCGGAGCCCACGGCGTTACCGTCCATCCCCGCCCCGACGAAAGGCACATCAAAGCTGCCGATGTTTACGAATTAGCCAAAATGCTAACCGTCGAGTTCAACATCGAAGGAAATCCGTTTCAGCCGCCATTTATGGATATAGTTTGCGACGTAAAACCTGCTCAGTGTACCTTAGTCCCAGACGCTCCCGACGTGCTAACATCGGATAGCGGTTGGAATATTCCCCAAAATCGCGATCGGCTCTTACCAATTATTGAAAAACTAAAAGACAACGGGATCAGAGTCAGCCTGTTTATGGACGCAGATGCTGCTCTCATGCCGCTAGCAAAAGAAGTTGGAGCAGACAGAGTAGAATTGTACACGGAACCCTACGCAACTGCTTTTCGCGAAGGTAAAGTAGAATCTGTTTTTCAACAATATTTCTTAGCAGCTAAAGCCGCTCAATCAGCAGGTTTGGGAGTGAATGCCGGACATGATTTAAATTTGCAAAATTTAGCTAAATTTTGCTCGATTCCTGATATACTAGAAGTATCGATCGGTCATGCTTTAATTGCGGAAGCTCTAGACATGGGCTTGTCCAACACAGTACAAGCTTACCTAAAAATCCTGTCAGGTTCGTAGTACAAATTAACCTCGCGTGCGATCGCGGGTGAGTGCCCCGGTAAACTTGTTTGTCTCAGAGATACTAACCGGCACCCGCCATTACAAGTGGTAAGGTGTGCAGTCCGCACCCTACAGGTAGAGCGTGTGCGTCCAGGACTGATAATTAGTCGATCGTCAAAAACTAAGTAACACTAGGGGCCTCACCCCGTGAGGGTGCTAGCAGTTTTCTACTAGCAAGGTAGAGCGAGAATCCCAGACACCGAGTTTTTTGGGTGGGGGCATTTTTTTAGCAAGATCCTAGGAAAAAGCTTTAATTTTCCTCGACCAAATTACTAATATTCTCTGATGATATTATGCTGTCAGCAGTATCATTGAAATGTCCCGAAAAACTGAGGCTACTACTTAGCTCCCGCACTACCAATCTGCTACCAGCAGGTTTTGTGCAAGTACGAGATATTTATGTGTATCCTCTATGCTGCTGTAGCCGATCGCCAGATTTGATCCGGTGAAAACAGGCAAACACAAGTAACCATATACAACTCCTTACCCCCCTCGGAAGTGCGACATGAAAAAACTAATTTTACTGGCTGGAATGCTACTTATGATGACGGCAAAATCAGTATTTGCTAGCCCAGTAGCCCCCAAAATTGCACCTAGCGAGCGGATGGCTGCCTCGGAAATTACAGAAACCGTTAACAAACCCGCTATATCTGCCACAGTTCCAAAGCTCGAACCCATCGAGCGAATGTCAACTTCGGAAATTAGAGAAACCATCAACCAACCCACCACCTATATTTTTGAAGGCATCAAAGGGCGAGAACTTACTCTCTCGCTGTGGGCGGGACAACTGAAAGCCGAACTTTACAGTCCCAATGGTGAAAATATGGGGGTTATTGAAAAAACCGACAATCAGTGGGTGGGGCAGTTGCCAGAGTCCGGCATCTACCGCGTGCGAGTGATCCCTAAAGGTGAAACCAGCAGCTTTGTACTCGGACGCGACTTTAACGCCAAGTGGACTTATAGGCCCGATCGCCCAATTCCCATAGCATTCAGGGAAAAAGAAGCCACAGTCAAACTCAAAATGTCCGGTTACCAAATCCAGCCCATCACGGTTAAAGGCAAACAGGGACAGACAATCAGGGTAACTTCTAGCAACAAAAATGTCGATCTGGCGATCGAATCTCCGTCGGGACAACTCCTAGATCAAGGCGAAGGTCAAACTTTTGCTCAACTCCCCGAATCCGGCATCTACCGGGTGATGGTAGTTGCAAAGAGGCCGGTCAAGCCCTCCATCAAAGTTTCTGTGCAATAGCAAAGATGGCAAAAATACTGTCGGGCGATCGAATTTGCGCCGCCCAAGCACCAAAGCTCGCCCGATCGGCGAGCTGTTTTTTGCGTAAAATCAACCTTGGATCAGCGCTTCAAAACGTTCTTGTTTCCAAATGCAGCTTAAATCCGAGTCAGCTAAAGCTAGCTCTCGATATAAATTAGGGATAAAATCCACAGCCCGCTGCAAATTGTCAAGGGCCAAATCAGCAAATCCCAGTAGCGCATAACAGCAAGCTTTATTGTAAAAAGCATTAGCAAAATCAGGATTTATTTCTACAGTAGTTTCGTAGCAAGCAATCGCCTCCGAGTAGCAGCCTTTTCGCGCCAATTCCACACCCCGGTTGTACCAAATCAAATAATCCTCAAAGTGAGATTCTGATTGGGAATTGAACTTGGCATTTCTCTGATTTAAACCTACTAATTTCGCCAAAGCCACCCTCCGTTCGCCCACAGCTTCGGCTCTGCCCGGTTTCAGAGCGATCGATCGGCTAAAACTGGCTACTGCTTGTTTGTAAAGTCCCATTGAGTTCGCAGCTAGACCCCGATTGTACCAAGCCTTCGCGTCGTCAGGGTTAAACTCGATCGCCCTGTCAAAACTGTTGAGCGCCAGATAGTAAAGCTTGAGTTCCAACAGAGCATTACCTCGGTTGTACCACACCCCACCAACATCCGGCTGCAAATTTAAAGAGCGATCGAAACTCAGAACCGCCTTATCGTAAAGCCCCATATCGATCAGCGTCAGTCCCCGGTTGTGCCAAATACTCGCCGCGCACGGGTTGAACTCCAGAGCCCTGTCAAAACTGTTGAGCGCCTCCAAGCAGCGGCCCAACTTTCCTAAAGCAATAGCCCGATTGTGCCAGCCAAAGCTTACATTCGGCTGCAGCACCAAGGCCTCATCAAAACTTTTCAAGGCCTCTAAGTGCCGTTCTAAGTTCCCCAAAGCCATACCTCGCCCGAACCAAGCCTTATAATGATCCGATTGCAACTTCACAGCTCTGTTAAAGTTAGCCAGAGCACCATTATGATCGTTAGCTTCGAGGTGGCGTGAACCCAGATGGTAATACCAAGCGGCTTCCAAGTTTTGAATTAAGTTCATAATACTTCGCATCTATCTTAAGAATGATTTTATATGAAACAATAGCCGAAGTTAAACGGTAATTCCACTAAAAATCTGAAAATTTTGATACATGGCGATCGCCCGTACAGATTGCTATTAACAAACTCAACAATTGGCAATCGAAAATAACTATTTTCCTCTCGTAAAATGCTCTTTCAGCTAACCGCACTCATCGCTTTTTAGAACTGCTGCGAATCTTAAATCTGCCTGAATCAAGCAACTATTACCGCATCCCGAATTAAGTTTGCAGTTACACAAATAGTGCTGGGGCGCCCAAAGTCCAACTGCAAATCTCATAGTGCGATCGCTCCAACTTCTGCTTGCCCAATTCAAGCAACCACAACCGCTGTTTGAGCATTCTCGCTCAACAGCAACCTGCCTGCAGCATCAATACTAAAATCCTTCCCCAGCACAAAACCCTTGCCCATCAACCGCTGGCAAACAACCAGCGCAGTAATCCGGCGAATTTCTTCCATCACGTCAGCAGGAATCAAATAACTCAAACTCCAGATCACCGACTCGCAGTCAGACCAAATCAAACGTTCAATACTGACAATCATCAAAGCAGCTACACTGTCAACAGACAGCCGCCCTCTGAGATCCGCAATCAAGTCTTTACCAATTAAGCTATTGCGAGTCATCATCGCTCTAGCCATCTTCCCAATTTCTTGTTCGAGTTCTAAATGATTCATGATTGGCACTGGCTTTGATATTTTTAAACCACTACTAAGAGTAAAAACAGTAGCCGCTACCAGGCTCTGCCCTAGCGTAGCTGACGCAGGCTCTACCGCAACTCCTTTTAACAAAGTATACCTAAAGAAAGATTCAAAATGTATCTAAAGGCAGATACCAAAATATATTTTTTTACTGAATTCGATCTGCGAAGCCCTAGAAGAGTTACTGGCAGCAGCGAATGAGCGCATTTTTGCCCTGACCCCGGGTCTACTCTCGCTTGACGGTTTTGATCCCAATCCAGCGGATCAATCGATTTTAGATTTTAGATTTTAGATTTTAGATTTGAGAATTGAAGCATTGACCCAGCCCAAAAACGGATACGCTGCCACGTACTTAAGTCGTGGAAAGATCAAAATTTTAGA
>NZ_JAUBRJ010000104.1:0-19467 GCF_036701805.1 Microcoleus sp. N3A4 | reverse complement strand
GAAGCTAAGTGTTGGCTTTTCCCAAAAGCAGCGTATTTTATCATACTTTTGTATACTTGCAAAATCGGGATGCTCCCGTCTAGACTTGGGTAACTATGGGTAAGTTTTTTAGAACGGTGTACGTCGCTTTCGCGCTAGGCGATACTATTTTTCTTCTATGAAACTCGACAGCCTAGTTTGGTTAGCGCCCGGACGAGTTTACTGGTGGCTTGTTTGTTTTCGGCATTGGTCAATATGCGGGGATCTGAGTCGGTTTTGAGGCGCACACAGAGCCTGACGCTGGTCGATCGAATTCACATTGTCGCGATGTCTATATCTTTGCAGGCGCTCTTGCCACCATCTTTTCCCGATTAACAGCAGAAGTAGGGCAAGCAAAGCAGGCAATGTGGCTAGACAGTCGCCTTTTATTTCGAGTCTTTACAATTAATTTCGTTTATCCTTCTGAACGCCTTATCTCCTATTCGGCGATCGTAAATTGATAAACAATTAATCAACTTTATGCAAGCATCGTTAGGTGGTACAATCAGGGGTTGCTTACCAAGGGAGTGGATGATTGAGGGGATATATTTCTAAACAGCATCATCCTGCGGTTAGAGCAGTTGTCAAGGGAGTACCCCTAATTGGTTGCTTGCTGATAGCCGTTTTTAGTTGCTGGCTGTCTCAAACTTTTCCAGTTCAGGCAGAGGCTGTTACATCTCCAAAAACTTGTCAAATTGGAGTTTACTTGACATCCTTGCGAGATTTTCATCCAGCAGAGAAGTCGTTTACTGCAAACTTCTGGATCTGGAGCGTTTGTCCTTTTGAGACTCCAAAACCTTTGGAAAGCCTGAAGGTTGTTAATAGCAAGGAAGTTAGCAAGAATTACGCCAGTTTTTCCCGAAGCGAAAATCTGTCGGATACCTTTAAGGCAAGTAAAAATGTATTCTGGTCTGAAGAGGAGATTAGCGCAACTTTATATCACAACTGGGACACAAAAAATTATCCATTCGATCGCCATGTATTGCAAATTCCCCTTGAGGAAACACAGTTAGATGCTTCCAGCTTCGTTCACGCCCCAGATTTTGCAAACACAGGTTATCCGCAAGACCTAGATTTGGAAGGTTGGGAAATTAGAAATTTTAGAATTTCTCAAGAAAATTTTCCTTATAGAACAAGCTTTGGTAGTCCGGGAATCAAAAGAGAACTAAATTCCCGATCGCGCTTAATTATTTCAATTACAATCAACCGCGAGAGTAAAGTTAGCTTTTTTAAACTTGTGATGGGAGTTTATGCTGCTGTTGCACTCTCAATAATGGCATTGTTGCTGGATGAAGAACTAATGGGCATCCTTGTGGGTAATTTGTTTGCAGTTATAGTAAATCTGCAAGCAGCGACCTCAGATTTGGGTAGTAGCAATTCTGTCACCCTGATCGATCTCATCCACATCATCGCAATCATTTACATCTTCATAACAGCAATTGTGCTGGTCTACACTAGATTTTTAAGTGAATCAGAACAGTCACATTGGTCGCGGTATTTAAGGCGTCGCATTGCTGTTCCGATCCTTGCTGGCTCATTCGTTGTTGTTAATATTATTGTCATTTCTCATGCGGCGATCGTGGGTTAGAGCGAAACGCCTGTGCTGAAAAAATTACGAAATAATTTAATCGTCGATCATTTGGCGATCGTGTGCTAACCTTGAAGCAGTTTATAGTCTAAAAATATTCATTTATCCCTAATAAAAACCGATCGTTACAAGTGCTAATTCTACTTTTCTACGCTGGAAATGACCTCTACGCGATCGACAGTTCGTACATTGTTGAGGTAATTCCACGAGTCAATCTCAGAAAGCTACAGCACGTACCAGAATACGTGGCCGGTTTGTTTAACTACCGGGGAGTAGTCTTGCCAGTGATCGACCTGTGCCATTTGATCCAAGGTACACCGAGCAGATCGCACCTCAGTACCCGCATCATGATCGTCAAATATCCCCGCCAGAACGATTCGGTACAATACTTAGGACTGATGGCAGAGCGAGTGACAGAGACACTCAGTATATCAAACAGAGATATTAGGGATTCCAGCATTCGGGTTGAGGAAGCACCCTACTTAAGCGGCACGATTGTCGATGAAAAACGGATTATTCAATGTGTCCAGCTTGAGCGACTTTTCAGCGATGAGCGACATACTTACTTGCTGATGGGTGAAGAAACTTAATCAAAAGGAGTGCTGATAAAAATGTGCTGAAAAATCAGGAAGATTAAATCCTTAATCAAATCCGCTCCAATTCGTTCACCGTACCAGTATTAATTTCTCACCCCCAACTTAGATGTTCAACAGAATCACTCCCCGCATTGTACTTGGCTTCTCTGTTCCTATCCTGTTCCTGATCGTGCTCGGCTCTGTGCTGTTTTCAGGCATTACCGGTTTAGTTAAATTGCAGGAAGAGTCAAAGCAAACCGCTGATAGCATCAGAAATACTGATGAGTATGCTTATGCGGTCGCTAGGATCATTGCCAGTATCCGAGGATACGCCCTCTATCCGAAGGATCAGTACTACCGAGGGACTTACGATAAAGCCCGAGAAGAAATGCTTCAACATAAGCAGAATTTGACAAAGGTTGGCATTTCACAAGCTCAAGAACAAATTAACCAATTGATCCAGCTTGGTGATGAGTACGATCGCATTGCAGCGACTGTTTACCCGCTAGTCGATGCTAATAAGCTGGATGAGGCGAAACAAGCAGTTTCAATTCCCCGGGTTGCCAAACTTGAAGCATCCCGAACCGGAACCAATAAAATTCTTGAAGCCCGACAGGATGAGATTTTGATCGAAGCTAGGAACTCTAGGCAGTCTCAGTTTTTACTGATCGTTCTGGGAACGCTGTTGACGCTGGCGGTAACGCTGGCGATGGGCTTGTGGGTTGCTGCGCTTGCTGTGCCAATCCGACGAGAGCTTCCAAAGGTGGTGGAAGCAGCAGAGAAGATTGCTGATGGAAATTTACAGCAAACAATTGAGCTAAACAACGATGGTAGCGAAGTTGGCAAGTTGATGACAGCATTTCACTATATGTCCAAAAAGCTGAATTCGCTGATTCTCCAGATGCAAAAGTCTGGAGTGCTGATCAGCACTTCCGCAACTGAGATTGCAGCAGCCGGTAAAGAGTTAGAAGCCACTGTTACAGAACAGCTAGCTTCAACCAATGAAGTGAGTGCGACCTCGCAGGAGATTGCCGCCACTTCTAGAGAGCTAGTCAAGGTGATGGAGCAGGTTGAGCTGATGGCACAGTCTACAGCAATTGCTGCTGGTGCCAGTCAAAATGACTTAAACCGGATGGAAACGGTAATGCGCCAACTTTCAAATGCGACTACTTCCATTGCCACTAAACTTGGCGTCATGAATGAAAAGGCAAACAATATTAACAGTGTTGTGACTACCATTAACAAGGTTGCCGATCAGACCAACCTACTGTCGCTAAATGCCGCGATCGAGGCAGAAAAAGCTGGAGAATACGGGGCGGGCTTCGCAGTTGTAGCACGGGAGATCCGCCGATTGGCTGACCAAACTGCCGTCGCCACTCTGGAAATTGCCCAGATGATCAAGGAGATGCAGTCGGCAGTTTCTACTGGCGTAATGGAAATGGATAAGTTTAATAAATCTGTTGTTGATAGCGTTGCCGATGTCAGCAAGATTAGCGATCAGGTTGCTCAGGTAATTCAGCAGGTGCAAGGATTGACCCCGCGTTTTGAGCAGGTGAGCCAGAGCATTGAGGAGCAATCGATGGGAGCACAACAGATTAGTGAAGCGATGGGCCACCTGAGTCAAGCATCTCAGCAGACGGTGGACGCTTTACGGGAGACGAACAGTGCTGTAGGGCAGCTTGATGAGGCAGCAAATGGATTACGATTAGAAATTTCTCGATTCAAAACCGCTTAGGCTTACAGATGGTACTATCTGCGATCGCGACATTACTGAGCAAAACTATAGGCTTAGACCCAGATACAATTGGCTCCAACCGGATTGCCAGAGCAGCCGAGAATCGTCGAGTCGGCTGTAAATTGCCTGACCTGAAGAGCTATTGGGCACGTTTACAAACCTCCGCTTTAGAATTAGAGGAGCTGATCGAACTGCTCATCGTGCCAGAAACCTGGTTTTTCCGGGATGGCAAACCGTTTGATTACCTAAAAACCTACGTCACCTCGGAATGGCTGCGGTCGCCAAACCGCAATCAGCTCCAACTGCTGAGTGTTCCATCCTCTACTGGCGAAGAACCTTACTCAATGGCGATCGCCCTACTAGAAGCGGGTTTGCATCCGAAACAGTTCGCGATCGATGCGATTGACATTAGTCAGCGATCCCTGGCCAAGGCAAAGCGCGGAGTCTACACCAAAAACTCATTTCGCGGCGATGCTTGGACAGGCCGAGAGCGCTACTTTCAGCAAACGGCGGAGGGTTACGAACTATGCCAGCCCGTTAGGGGGCTCGTCAATTTTCAGCAGGGGAATGTAATGACCTCCCTGACGCTGATTCAAAAGCAATACGACATCATCTTTTGCCGCAACTTGTTGATCTACCTAAAATCAGAAGTTTGCTCGCAGGTATTAGCAGCGATCGATCGCCTACTCATACCAGGAGGGTTACTGTTTGTTGGAGCGTCTGACACTGGAAAAATTGTCGCAGACAAGTACGCCTCTGTCCGTCAGCCTTTCACATTTGCTTATCGAAAGTCGAAAGCATCGCTTCCACAACTGGCACCCCTCAATATTACTCAATTGAGACAGGTGCCATCTCAACTAATAACTCCTCAAACCATTGCCAAGCAATCTTTAAGAGGGAAAAATTACTCTGCGCCCGACACTCAGCAAATCAAAGAATCCGATCCATCTGCGAGTTCAAAGGATTTAAGCCCTGAACCAACATCGTCTCTTGATTTACCAACAGTGAAAAAGTTAGCAGATGACGGGCGAGATGCAGAAGCGATCGCGCTTTGTAACTCGTATCTCGTTCATAATCCAACGAGTGCGGCTGCCTACACTCTCTTGGGAGAACTGTATCAGGCCAACCAGCAGAATGCCCAAGCAGAGCGATGTTTTCAACGTGCTATATACTTGGAGCCAACCTCTTATGAAGCGTTAGTTCACCTCGCCTTATTGAAAGAAAATCAAGGCGATACAGTAGGAGCAAAAATCATTCAGCAGCGAATTCAGCGCTTGCAGCACCGTCTCAAAACAGAAGCTTAGAAGGGAAAACCTGATATGTTCAAAAATCTATCCATGCAGGCACGCCTCATCTTCGCGTTCATGTTCATGGGGATTTTGGTGCTGATTGTAGCACTGGTAGGTCTGAGCGGCAGCTCTCGCTTGAGTAAGCACATCGACTCCCTAGCCAGCAATAGTGTGCCCAGTATCTCCGGCTTGTGGAAAATTAACGAAGGAAAAACCCAGATCGAATCATCAGAACGGGGCTTGCTGAATATCAATCTAAACAAAGATTCGCGACAGGCAGAGATCGATCGCATGGATAACGCCTGGAAGCAAATTCAGGAAGGGTTTCAACAGTACGAAGCCGCTCCTAAGCCTGACGCTGAACAGAAGGCATATAAAGACTTTTTGAATACGTGGGATGCGTGGAAGAAAGCCCATGAGGAATTTTTGAGGCTTAATCTTCAGTTCGAGAGACTGGGAGTTTTCAATATATTTGAAAATTCAGCGGGGAATGCTGGTTCGGCGATCGCTGCCTACAAAGAGCTTGACAAGCAAGTTCAGGTAAACCGTCAACCCTTCACAGACGCCACCAATACACTTTTGGAGGTGTTAAAAATGAATGAGGATGTGACAGCGGAAACAGAACGTGTATCGGCGAAAGATGTTTCTCAAGTCGGCTTTTGGGCATTTGTGGCAATCCTGCTCGGTCCGGGAACTGCCATCTTATTTGGAATTTTCTTTAGTAACACGATCGCCAAACCTCTAGGAGCGAAAATTGCAGGGGTAGTTGACATTGCCCAAAAGATTTCAGCCGGAGACTTAACCAGCCAAATTTCACTCGCTGACCAGCAAGATGAAGTCGGTCAATTGCAGAATGCCTTTTACACCATGAATAAAGACCTGAATGCGCTAGTCAACCGCATTCAAAAGTCAGGCAATCAAATCACCAGTTCTGCCGACCAAATTACGGCGTCTGGAAGAAACCTGGAAGCAACGGTTACAGAACAGGTAGCTTCAACGAATGAAGTGAGTGCAACGGCTCATGAAATTGCCGCGACATCAAGGGAATTGGTGAAAACAATGGAGCAGGTTGCTGCAATGGCTGAACAGACAACAGTGGCAGCAGGCAACAGTAAAGACAATCTGAACCACATCGATTCTGTGATGCGCCAGTTGCTAGAAGCTACTCAGGTCATTTCCTCCAAGCTGGAAATCATGGACAAACGAGCCAATAATATCAGCAGAGTGGTGACAACCATAACGGTTGTGGCAGATCAAACCAACTTGCTTTCGCTCAATGCAGCACTGGAAGCCGAGAGAGCCGGAGAATACGGCGCGGGCTTTTCGGTTGTGGCACGGGAAATTCGACGCTTAGCCGATCGGACTGCTGTTGCCACTCTAGAAATTGAGCAGATGATTAAGGAGATGCAATCGGCAGTTTCTACCGGGGTGACAGAGATGGATAAGTTTACGAAGTCTGTTGTTGATAGCGTTGAGGATGTCAGCAAAATTAGCGAACAAATTGCCCAAGTCATTCAGCAGGTGCAGGGATTGACCCCACGCTTTGAGCAGGTGAGTCAGAGCGTCGATGAACAATCTCAGGGAGCGCAACAAATTAGCGAAGCGATGGAGCATCTGAGTCAAGCATCTCAGCAGACTGCAGGCTCGTTGCGAGAAACCAATCACGCTTTAGAAGAACTTGACGAAGCTACTCATAGCTTAAAGACAGAGATTGCGCGATTCAAAGTGATGGCATAAGCTGTTGCGGCATTTAAATTGTATGTCAAAAAACAATCGAACTCTTGTGGGGTGGGCGTCCCGCCCGCCCTGAATATGCAATTTAACTGCGCGACAGCTTAGAAGTTGAAAATTGAGAAATTGAACAATGGAAAATTATTTGAATACGGTATCCATACCAGACAATTCTGAATTTGACCATCCAACACTCAACGATTGCTGGAATCAGATTGGGGTGATGGGCGATCGCACCTGTGGCGAATTGAAGACGGTTATTCACTGCCGCAACTGCAAGGTTTACTCGGCGGCTGGACGCAGCTTGCTAGAGCGCAATGCTCCACCTGAGTATCTCCAAGAATGGACAGACATCTTGTCAGAAGCTTCCACACAGCAGGTCGGAGTGGGAGAAGGGATGCTAGTTCGGGCCACAGATACCCTTTCTGTAATCATTTTTCGTCTCGGTAATGAACGGTTAGCATTGCCAGTCAACATCTTGCAAGAAGTGACTCCCCCTTACATCATTCATGCCGTCCCTCACCGCACTAACTCTGTATTTTTGGGGTTGGTCAACATTCGCGGTGAAACACTTCTCTGTATTTCCCTCAGAGACTTACTCGGTCTAGAGCCTGTCGCCGAATCAGCAGATTTCTCCAATACGATTAATCCGCAACGGATGATTGTGGCTGGAAAGAATGACAACAAGTGGGTGTTTCCAGTGGATGAGGTTCATGGAACTTACCGCTTTCATCTCAATGAGTTCAAAGATGCTCCTGTTGTCATTTCCAAAGCATCGGAAGCTTACACCAAAGGGGTCGTTACTTGGCAAGGCAAGAAGATCAACTTTTTGGACTCTGAACTATTCTTTTACACCCTAAGTCACAAGGTTTTTTGACCATGAGCGATGATTCTATGCTGGAGCTATTTCGACAAGAAGCTGAGACGCAGATTGCGATCCTGACTCAAGAACTATTGATATTGGAAGCCAACCCGCAATCTGATGAGGCACTGGAAGCTCTGATGCGGGCTGCTCACTCGATTAAAGGTGCCGCTCGAATTGTTTCTCTAGATGCCGTCACTACTCTGGCGCATTCGATGGAAGATTGCTTTGTGGCAGCGCAGAGCCAGATCGTCACGTTAGGTTCAGACCAGATTGATGTCTTACTGCAAGGCGTTGATTTGCTTCAAGGGCTCAGTCAGGTAATGGAAGTCGATCTACTTGAATGGTTGGCCCAAAAAGCTGGAGAGTTTGAGAGGTGTTATGAGGCGATCGCGGCTCTGCTACCTCCAGATTTTCGCGATCGTCGCTCAACCTCCCTGGTTCCAGTCGATCAAAACTCAGCGCTGAGCCAAAGCGATCGTCAGGAAATTGCCACGGCTGAGACGATCGCCAGCCCAACTGATAGGGTGGTGCGAGTCACGGCAGAAAATTTGAACCGGATTATGGGGTTGGCGGGTGAATCGCTGGTAGAGGCAAATTGGCTGCAGCCTTTTGCCGATTCCTTTACCGCCCTCAAATCTCGTCAATTAGAGCTTGCCAGACTTCTGGAAACGGTTCATACCACATTAGCGAACACTCCAATTAATTCAGAAAGCCAGCAAGTTCTAGATACAGCTCGACGTAAAGCACAAGAATGTCGGGAAATGCTCACCGATCGCTTGGGTGAACTGGAACTATATGCTCGTCGCACAACCAACTTGAGCGATCGGCTTTACCGGGAAGTGATTGCCTCCCACATGCGTCCATTTATTGATGGAGTACAAAGCTTTCCTCGCATGGTTCGCGATCTAGCACGAGGATTGAATAAGCAGGTCAAGCTAGAGATTGTCGGTCAGTCAACCCCGGTCGATCGTGATATCCTCAAAAAACTGGAAGCACCCCTGACTCACATGATTCGCAATGCGGTCGATCACGGAATCGAACCCCCCCAAGAGCGAGAGGCAGCAGGCAAACCGATGGAGGGAACAGTTCGTCTAGAATCATTTCATCGTGGCGGTATGCTGGCAATTACCATTTCTGATGACGGAAGAGGAATTGATATCGAGCGGATGCGCCAAAAGATTATCGATCGGAATTTAGGTTCACCCAAAACGGCGGCTCAACTTAGCGAAGCTGAAATCATCGAGTTTCTGTTTCTACCTGGATTTTCTACAGCCGAACAAGTGACTGAAATTTCAGGACGCGGTGTGGGATTAGATATTGTCAAAAGTATGGTGCAAGAGGTTGGTGGAACAATTCGCGCCACATCTCAATTCCGAAAGGGTACTAATTTTCACTTTCAACTTCCCCTCACGCTCTCGGTTGTCAGGACGCTAATTGTCGAGATTTCTGGTGAACCTTATGCCTTTCCCCTAGCACGAGTGGATCAGATTGTCAAACTCGACAAATCGGACATTTATGTTGTCGAAGGTCGCCAATATTTCACTAAAGATGGTCAAAATATCGGATTGATTGCCGCTCACAATGTTCTGGATTTACCGGAGGCTTTATCCTCCGATGATGCGATCTGTGTAGTTGCGATCAGCGATCAATCCAACGCTTATGGCTTGGTTATAGACCAGTTCTTAGGTGAACGGGATTTAGTGGTGCGTCCACTCGATCCGCGTTTGGGTAAAGTTCGGGATATTAGTGCCTCTGCTCTCATGGATAATGGCTTGCCTGTTTTAATTATGGATGTTTCTGATTTGGTGCAATCCATTGACAACCTGCTCAACAGCGGTCAAATGAGACCTGTTGATGTCAACAAAGCCAAAAAAGCAAAAGGCAACGATCGCCAACGCATTTTAGTTGTGGATGATTCGATTACTGTGCGCGAAATGACCCGAAAGCTGCTGCAAAATCGAGGCTACGATGTGGATGTTGCCGTAAACGGAATGGATGCTTGGATAGCCATTCGGAGCAATCATTACGACCTTGTATTGAGCGACATCGATATGCCTCGCATGAATGGCATTGAACTTGTCAAGCAAATTAAAGATCATCCCACATTCCATTTGCTTCCGGTCATTATCGTGTCATACCGCGATGCCGAAGAAGATCGGATTCAGGGTATGGAAGCTGGGGCAGACTATTACATCACCAAAAGCAGCTTCCATGACGACACATTAGTTAACGCGATCGTCGATCTGATTGGACAATAGCCATTTCAGGAGAGTTAGCTAAGGATAAAGGGTAAGTTAAAAATTATGATTTTCCTACGGAAAGATTTACAGTGGATACATCCACACTCAAATCATGCCTGTACTTAGAATGAGAATTGCGATTGTCAATGATATGGCTATGGCAGTGGAAGCCCTCAAGCGGGTGCTGCTAACCGTTCCAGGTTATGAAGTGGCATGGATTGCACGGGATGGTGCAGATGCGGTTGCCCGCTGCGCCAGAGACACACCCGACTTAATTTTGATGGATCTATTCATGCCAGTCATGGACGGTGTGGAAGCTACCAGCCAGATCATGAAACAGTCTCCCTGTATGATTCTGATTGTGACTGCAAGCGTCGGAAAAAATGCCGGGAAGGTGTTTGAGGCAATGGGGCACGGTGCCCGTGATGCAGTGAACACTCCCGTCTTAGGAATCTCAGGAAGTCCAGAGTCTGCCCAACCGCTACTGACAAAAATTGCGACTATTAGCAAGCTAATTGGCAAATCATCTCAAAGCTCAACTCCAAAACCCCAAACTTCAAAACTTACTTCATTCTCCACACCTTCGAGCCTACTCCCTCCCCTAGTGGCGATCGGCTCCTCAACAGGTGGTCCCAAAGCTCTAGCCGCCATTCTCTCCCGCCTACCAGCCAACTTCGGTGCGGCCATTGCGATTATTCAACATGTCGATATGCAGTTTTCGGGGGGGCTGGTGGATTGGCTGAATCAACAAACACCCTTGACGGTGAAACTAGCCAAAATTGGCGATCGGCTGGAGAAAGGTATTGTCTTAGTTGCAGGTACCAACGATCACCTCAGTCTTCGTTCTGATTTCACTCTGCACTACACAAAAGAACCCATTGACTATCCCTACCGCCCATCAGTAAATGTGTTTTTTAAGAGTCTTGCCGAATACTGGAACCACAAGGAAACTGCCGTGTTACTGACTGGGATGGGACAAGACGGTGCTGAGGGAATGAGCCTTTTGCGATCGCGGGGATGGCACACAATCGCTCAGGATGAAAAAAGTTCTGTAGTATATGGAATGCCCAAAGCGGCAGTTCAGCTAAATGCAGCGGTTGAAGTTCTGCCTCCTGAAGCGATCGCCGATCGGTTACTTCAGCGAGTCTTGTTCAGATAACTTGATATTCTCAATGTGAACCATGATGAAGCCAATCGATTTTAGATTTTAGATTTTAGATTTTAGATTTTAGATTTTAGATTTTAGATTAAAGCATTCACCCCACGAATAAATTCGGGGGCTCCTTTATCGGATACAGGTTTTTTATTTCTGGACGGATGAATCCGGGGGCTTGTATCCTGGATGCTTGATTGTCAAGAGAAAGAAGTAGATGAGTTATACAAATTTGGTAAACTCGACAGTCCGCTGCAAAGTCACCACTTCCTTTTTACCAAAAACGATCGCAGGCTTTTTCTCAATAGTTTTATGAGAGCATTTCTTCAATAAAATATCAAAAAACACTCGCTTACTGAAGTCCCTCGATTCGCTTACATTCCAGCCCGAAAGGGACGCAAGTTTTCCGCATCCCGTTTATTTTGTATAATAAAGTAGTTATCTCAGAGAGAAAAAAACAATGGCTGCAAACCAGGCAGACATCGATATTGCCCCCTTGATCGACTACGGCCTGATCGACCCCACCGCTACGCCAGAGCAAGTAGAAAACTGTTGCCAACAAGCAGAGAGATTTGGCTTTGTCACAGTTTGCGTGTATCCCGCCTACGTCAGACAAGCAGTTGAGCTGCTGCACGGCAAACGTCCCAAAGTCTGTACAGTTATAGGTTTTCCCACCGGTGCTTCGACTTCAACGGTGAAACTTTACGAAGCTCTAGAAGCTGCAGATAATGGAGCCGTAGAGTTAGATGTCTCCGTTAACTTAGGATTGTTGAAAGCTGGAAGAATCGATGAATTCCACCGGGAATTAGCCCAAATTTGCGAAGAAACTAATCTCACCATCAAAGCAATTATCGAAAGTTCTCTCCTTTCCGATGCCGAAAAACAATTAGCGGCTGAGATTTGCATGGAAGCTGGTGTGGCTTACATCAAAACCAACACTGGCTTTTTTGGCCCGGCGAAAGTTGACGATGTGCGACTGCTGAAGGAAGTTACGAAGGGACGAATTGGGATTAAAGCTGCAGGCGGAATTCGTACTCACGAACAAGCTCTAGATTTGGTAGTAGCTGGGGCAACTCGTTTGGGGACTTCTCGCGGCCCTGAATTACTCCGCCAGCGCGATAATTTAGATAAAAGTCATTAGTCATTAGTCATTAGTTATTAGTTATTAGCAATTGCTAATTGGTAATGGCTAATGGGGAATTAACTGGTTCCAAGGCTCTGCCTGGGAATCCATATTTAGAGGCTCTGCCTCGGCTGGGATTAGGAGGCAGAGACTCCGGATCTGCGTTACCAGGCAGAGCCTGGTAACGAGTATCTAATAAAAGTTCTGCGTCGCGGACTGTTTTTGCTACTGTCCTTGTAAATCTAAAATCTAAAATCTAAAATCTAAAATCGAGTGACTAGAACTTACAAAGCAACTGGAATCAATCTCAAGAGTGCGCCGATCGGCGAATCCGATCGAGTGCTGACAGTTTTAACGCGGGAATTCGGCTTAATTCGAGCCGTAGCACCGGGTGTTCGCAAACAGCGATCGACCATCGGCGGTAGAAGCGAATTATTTGTCGTCAACGAATTGCTAATTGCCAAAGGCCGATCGCTCGACAAAATTACCCAAGCCGACACGGTACAATCCCATCCGGGTTTGAGCCGCAACCTCGGGAAACTCGCAGCCGCGCAATATCTGGCCGAATTGGCGATCGCCACCGCCCTTTCCGACGAGCCCCAAGAAGAACTCTTTTGGTTGCTGGGCGAACATTTGAGCCGTTTGGAGCGTTTGTCCGATCGCACAGAAATCCAATCCGCCGCCGTACTTGTCGCCCACCTCACCCACGGCATTTTTCACCTGCTAGCCTTAGCCGGCCTTGCGCCCCAAGTCCAAGTCTGCTGCGCCACCAGACACCCGCTGATCCCAAATTTCAGCGATCCGAACTGGCAAACCGGGTTTAGTATACCCTCTGGGGGAACCTTCAGCTTGTCCGAACTAGCTAACCTAGAGGCAGAACTCTCTTCAGAAACCGGCACCTTGTACAAATCCGCTTCTCGTTCCCGGCAAACGAATGGCAGCAAACACTTGACAAACTTTTTGATTAATGCTAAGGAATTAGCAGCGATGCAACAGTTGGCTAGTCCAGAACTAGGAGAGGGGATTGCCGATCGAACAGCTTGGGTATCTGTCGAAAATATTTTGCGGCAATATGCCCAGTATCATTTAGGTTGCACGATTCGCTCTGGAAGCTCGATAGACACCTACTTAGAGAGTTTTGAGTTTTAAATTTTGAAATTTTGAGTGTTGAGTTAAATAGGTGAACGGGCGATCGTACATCTCACCCCCAGCCTGCGGGATACCCGAACCTGCCGGCAATTTCAGGTAAATTCTCAAGATTGTTGCGACATCAGATAATAGATAAAGTTACGAGTTATTAATAAACTTAGGGGTTGACACCTCAATTTGAAATTCACATCCCCCCCAACCTCCACTATCCCAGGCCATCCACCCCAAATCCTATGATGCGACTGTCCGATTCTGATTTGAGAATATCTGTTTTAGCTGTGACCCACCACAAGATGGAAGAACGAGAAAATTTTCCAGATTTTGACTCTTATTCCGTCTCCGCCGATCGACAATGGAGCAACGTCCAAGACCCAGAAATGGATAAATATCCCACAAATCCAGAAACAGAGTCAAGCAACGGCAAAAGCCAACAATCCGAAGCAATCGCCCCGGTGCCAACAGCAGACCCAGCCGCAGAACTCTCCGAAGCAGTAGCCGAAACTCCCGAAAAAGAAACAGGATTTCTGCCAGTTCTGAAAAACCGAAATTTTTTAGCACTGTGGAGCGGGCAAGTTTTTTCCCAACTAGCAGATAAAGTTTATCTCGTACTGACGATCGCCCTAGTGGCCAGCCGCTTTCAAGCGCCAGATCAAACAATCAGCAGGTGGGTATCGGCAATCATGATCGCCTTTACCATTCCCGCAGTGCTGTTCGGGGCAGCCGCGGGCGTGTATGTCGATCGCTGGTCGAAAAAAGCAGTGCTCGTAGTCACAAACCTGCTGCGGGGAGGCTTCGTTTTAACATTGCCCCTGCTGTTGTGGCTCTCTGACGGGTGGGAACTCGGTCAACTGCCGCTCGGATTCTGCTTGCTGCTGCTAGTGACATTCCTCGTTTCGACTCTAACTCAATTTTTCGCCCCAGCAGAACAGTCAGTGATTCCCCTAATTGTGGAACGCCGCCACCTGCTCTCGGCAAACTCCCTCTACACCACAACCATGATGGGTTCGGTGATTATTGGCTTTGCAGTCGGAGAACCCTTACTAGCTTTAGCCGACACCCTATTTTCCAACCTCGGCGGCGGACTCGGCATCGGCAAAGAATTAGTAGTAGGCGGAAGTTACGCCTTCGCCGGAGTGCTGTTGCTGTCGATGAAAACAGGCGAAAAAAACGATGCCGAACACGAAGCGCCGCACCCCCTAGCAGATTTGCGAGACGGCCTGCGTTACATCAACGCTCAACCGAAAGTCCGCAATGCTTTAATCCAACTAATTATTCTCTTTTCCATTTTTGCAGCCTTGGCAGTTCTAGCGGTGCGGCTGGCAGAAATCCTCCCCGGTATGAAAGCGTCGCAATTTGGCTTTTTGCTGGCTGCGGTGGGCGTTGGCATGGCTGCTGGGGCGGCGACAGTCGGCTATCTCGGCCACAAATTTTCTCACTCCCAACTGAGTTTAATCGGATCGATCGGCATGGCACTTGCTCTGATGGGCCTTTCTGCATTCACACACCATTTGTGGCTCTCGGTACTGTTCATTACCCTGTTGGGTTTATTTGCCTCATTGGTGGGAGTGCCGATGCAGACTACAATTCAAGCAGAAACCCCAGAAGAAATGCGGGGAAAAGTCTTCGGGCTGCAAAACAATGCCACTAATATCGCTTTGAGTTTACCGTTGGCTTTGGCCGGGGTAGCAGAAACATTTCTGGGTTTGCCGACAGTATTTTTGGCTTTAGCAGGATTAGCGATCGCTGGCGGTGTCTTAACCTGGTATATTTCCCGTAGCAGTAATAGCAAAGTCGATCGAATCTAAAAAATAACAAACTCTGATTTACTGGAATGCACATCGCTTGGCTAGGAAAAAAATCACCTTTTTGCGGTAACGTCACTTACTCCAGGGAAGTCACCAACGCACTATTAGACCGGGGATACCAGGTCAGTTTCCTGCACTTTGCCCAAGAAGCGGGCCCGCTGGACAGGAACAATGCGGCGTGGAGCATGGCAAATGGTTCGTGGGGCAAGGGAATTGCTCAAACCTCATATACCAATTCGCTCTCGCCCGCGAGTTGCAACGAAGTCTCTTTACCCTGTCACTACAAATCGCAAATTTATACGATTCCCACTCTCAAATCCCGCACAGTGCTGATGAAATCTCTGCGGCGGCTGAAACCCGATGTGGTTCACGCTTCCCTGACGCTTTCGCCTCTAGACTTTCTGCTGCCGGAAATTTGTCAAGAATTGAATTTGCCTCTGGTGGCGACTTTTCACCCGCCGTTCGATCGCAAATTGCGGAATTTGACATCGGGAACCCAACACCTGATGTATCAACTCTACGCTCCGTTTTTGGCTCACTACGACTCGACGATCGTATTTTCTTACATTCAGCGAGATATTTTGGTGCGCTTGGGAGTGCCGGAAGAACGGGTAGCCGTGATTCCCAACGGAGTAGACGCGGTTAAGTATTCGCCCGGGCCTTCGGGGTTGAAGTCGCAATTAAAAGCCGATCGAATTTTTGTTTACCAAGGTCGCATTGCCCCGGAGAAAAATGTCGAGGCTTTGCTCAAGGCCTGGAAACAGTGCAATTTTGGCCGTGGCAACGTGTTGGCGATCGTGGGCGATGGGCCCCTAGCCACCTCGCTCCAACTGTCTTACGGGGAAGAGGATGGCATTGTGTGGCTCGGATTTGTTGCCGAGGAGGAACGGCGGATCGAAATTCTGCGGGGTGCAGACGTATTTATTTTGCCTTCTTTGGTGGAGGGACTGTCCCTGTCGCTGCTGGAAGCGATGGCCTGCGGTTTAGCTTGTTTGGCAACGGATGCCGGTGCTGACGGCGAAGCCTTGGAGGAAGGCGCGGGGGTAGTTTTGAACACTCAGCGGGTGCGGAGTCAGTTGCAAACCTTGCTGCCGCTGTTTTGCGACCATCCTGAGTTTGGAATAGTGCTGGGTCAAAAAGCACGCCAACGGGCGATCGAGCGGTACACTCTCAGTCAGAATATAACTGAGTTGGAAAAGCTGTACTCAGAGGTTTTGCAAAAGCAGCGCGTACCAGTTCGGGGTTTAGCATAAAAGATTTTCTGGCTCGTTTTGTAGGGTGCGTCGCCGTGAGATGTTCCATGAAACTTGCAGATGCTTTCGAGCGACGCACCTTACTACGAATGTGTAGGGTGCGTCGCCGTGAGATGTTCCATG
Organism: Microcoleus sp. N3A4; assembly: GCF_036701805.1. Taxonomy (NCBI): domain Bacteria; kingdom Bacillati; phylum Cyanobacteriota; class Cyanophyceae; order Oscillatoriales; family Microcoleaceae; genus Microcoleus; species Microcoleus sp. N3A4. The sequence continues at coordinate 2,820 of NZ_JAUBRJ010000104.1, read as the reverse complement.
AAACTTGCAGATGCTTTCGAGCGACGCACCTTACTACGAATGTGTAGGGTGCGTCGCCGTGAGATGTTCCATGAAACTTGCAGATGCTTTCGAGCGACGCACCGGTGCGATAGCGGCTATATTATCTAACTTCCCGGGCGCAAATAATCCAAAAGCCGATCGCCCGAATCTGCCCGAATCAAAGCAACCACAACTTCCGGCAAACTTCCCAAACTCGGATAAACAAAATAACGGGGTTCCCACCGCGGCCCAAACTTATCTTTAAAACTGTGCAGTCCTTTAAAATTATAAAACTTGCTCAAGTGATCCGAAAGATAAATTAAAACCTTTTCCAACCGCCCGGATTTCTCAGCTTCTCCAACTCCCGCCAAGGCCGACAAACCCAAATCAAATTCTTCATATCCCAATTCTTGACAGTGCTGCAACATCGAAGCAAACAAACACTCCATCGTGCCATTTTCCACCTCAGTGCGACGCCGCATTAAATCAACTCCAACTACCCGATCTCCCGCCGATATCATATTAGCAAAAGCACTAATTCTACCGTCTGGAGTGTGAATGGCTGCGGCGCGACTTTCCCGCAAATATGCCTCGTCAAACCAACCTACAGAAAACTGTTTTTCCGCACCCTGAACCATTTGCAGCCACTCGTCGCTGACGAGTTTCATTTGCCGCATCAATTCAGAACTTAAAGGAGGTTCGTAAAATTCGATTTGATAACCGGCTTTTGTAAGTCTGTTGATAGCAGTTCTCAAGTTTTGATTGGTCTTGCCTTTGAGAGTAAAAGTTTTGAGATTGACAATAGCTTCTTCGCCAATTTGCACGACTCGAAAACCGAGAGTAGAATACATTTCTAGATCGTCGGGCAAAGTTTGATAAAATGCTGGATACCAATCGTTGCGATCGCAAAATTCTTGAAACCCCAGAATTGCCTCTTTGCGGTCTTCTGCGGGCCCGATGGGGTCTCCCAAAGCGATCGCACCTCTACCTTTCGGCACGTAGGCGATCGTACTTTTTCCCGAAGGACTAAAATAATAAGATTTATCCTGAAGCAACGCCAGTCTCGCTAGCGTTGTCCGCCCGTATTTTGCTACAACTTCTTTAGCTTTATTCCGTTCCGAAATACTTGCCGAATCTCGCAGCAGCACCGGCCGCAGCAGCATAAAAAGTGCGTAACCAAGCGTTACCGTACCCACAGCATAAATCGAATCCGCAAAAAAGTTAGCAAACCTAGTTTTCGGAACCAACCCCGCATTGTCCGCCGTAAAAAACATTGCAAAAGTCTGGAACAAAGCTCTGTCTAAATCAAAATTAACCGCTTGTTCGTTAACTTCAAAACCCCTGTCTAAAATATAAAAACCCGCTGTCCCGTAAGCCAGCGTAAACAGCAAAGCCCCCAGCAAAACCCGGATTCCTTGAGCAATTGAAGGGCGATCGGATTTAGCAGTAAAAGTCTTTCGCATCACCAACAAGTGAAACAGCAGCACCCCAGAAAGCAAGCTTTCTTCAACATCCAATCCCTTGACTAAATGAATTACAATAGAAACGATTAACAATCCCACCGTCAGCAACCAAGCAATCCGCTTGCGCCGCAACAAATTAGTTGCCAGAGTTAGCAGCATAAATCCGATCACTGCTGCAAAAAAATGCCCGCCCGCACGCACGGGAAAAGGGAAAAACGGTTCTAGCCAATTTCGGCGATCGGGTAAACTAGGAGTTACAGCAGACAGCAGGTTAATAACTCCTACCAATCCGGTTAAAAATGATGCAGTCCAGAGTCCAATCCTAGTTTTTTGGGATAACACAGTTTCACCTTTCTAATTTTTCTGTGCGGCCAGTGATATTTTAAACTGTTTTCCAACATAACTCAAAGAATCGGCTAAATGCTTGTGCCAATAATTCCAACCAACATCCGGGCCGACAATCCCGTGTCCTCCCGGAAATTTGTGAAACTCGTTAGCAATACCCAAACTGTTTAATTGCTCGTGAAACTGTTGAGTAGAAGTCAGAAAGTTTGCGTCTGCTTCCCCGGCATCCAAATAAGCGCGCAACTGCTGTTTATCTTTAACACTAAGTTTTTCCACTAAATATTTAGGACTGTTAGCCTGGCCGCTTTGATCTGTAAAATAACCGCTGTGGCTGAACAGAATATTAAAATTATTCAAGTAGCGCAAACCGATATTAAAAGCTCCCCAACCCCCCGAAGATTGTCCTCCCATTGCCCAGAATTTGGGGTCTTCCAGCGTTCTGTAGCGCGATTTTACGATGGTGGCTAACTCGGAGCCGATCGCGCTTCCCACCTTACCGTTCGGCCCGTCAAAATACTGCGGGTCCCACAAAGGACTCGTACCCCGCTTGTCGTTCCCGTCAGGAGTAATTATAATTGATGGCGGCAATCTTTTGCTTTTATATAAATCGTGAAGCACAGAAGTAACAGCGGCTTTGTCTTGATAAGCGCGCGCGTCTCCGTGCCCGCCGTGCAGCAAAAAAATCACAGGATAGCGCTGTTTGGGATTTTTTGCGTAACCAGGCGGCAAAATTAAGCCGTAAGTGCGCTCTGAATTCATAGCTGCACTTTTATATGTTTTTAGTTCAAATTTTAAGTCGGCATCGGCTATGATTTTCGGAGGGTCTAACTGAGGTGCTCCGGCAATAAAAACGTACCAGTATCCAGTCGCACCTAATAGGAGGATTGTACCCGCACCGATACCTAAAACTTTTCCCAACCACTTAGGCATATTGTTTGTTAGTTGTTAGTTGTTAGTTGTTAGTTGTTAGTTGTTAGTTGTTAGTTGTTAGTTGTTAGTTGTTAGTTGTTAG
>NZ_JAUBRJ010000103.1:8745-19802 GCF_036701805.1 Microcoleus sp. N3A4 | reverse complement strand
CATAGCGAACGACAGGGATCGTTCGCTATGGACGCTCGCACGCTCTGTATGATTCCGATTTAACCGGATTTGATATTACAGATTTTTTACTTCCTGCTTTAGGTTTAGGCTTTCTGGGTGGTTTAGCTGCTGTCGTGGATGCAGGCGGGGTCAAAAACCCCGTTTCTACGTTAACGTCGATCGCTCGCAACGAAGGTTTTGATTCTTAACCGGGTTTTTGCGAGTCCACGACTGTTGTAGAGTTCGGATATCAATCCTGTGAATATTTCATGCCAATGCGGAATATCCTGGTCTGCGATCGTAGTCTTGATTATGGAAGTGTGAGGCAATTCGCCAGTGCTACCTGAGTTCGATCGCGCTCAAAAGCTGGAATCCACAATTGGCCTGCGATAGTCCGGTTTCCACCTCACCGTGTAGGGTAAACCCCACCAGGCAATCACCTCTAACAAATGCTTGAATTAAAATTAGAGAGCCTTTAGTTCTAATTTAATTACACTAGGTGCTAAAAATGCAAAACCCTAATTATAACTCTCGCTCTAACTCCCACCAAATCAATACTGTGTCAACCAAAAATATGCCTGCTGCAACTGTGCGCGATCGCCGTTTTTCTGTGCCGAAAAAACTGGCTTTTTTATCCCTCGTTTTGCTCGGCTCCACCGCAACTGTTGGGTGCAACGCCCTAACTTCTCAAGTTCCTGGAAGTTCTAACGCCATCAAATCTGAACCGGCAAATGCAGCGCCAATCTCAGCATTGCCTGCAAATATACTGCCCTCTCAAGACTCTAATTTTGTCACTAAAGTAGTGCAGGAAGTCGGCCCGGCAGTGGTGCGGATCAATTCTTCTCGCACGGTGAAGAACCAAGTTCCAGATGAGATCCCCCAGCAATTCCGCCGCTTCTTCGGCTCCGAATCTCCCGTTCAACCGGGAAATCGGGTAGAACGGGGTTCGGGTTCAGGCTTTGTTTTTGGTTCAGACGGCCGCATTTTGACTAACGCTCACGTTGTTGATGGCGCGGATACGGTGACGGTAAAACTGAAGGACGGTCGCGAATTTGTCGGCAAAGTTTTAGGCGTAGATACAGTTACTGATGTGGCTGTTGTTAAAATTGAAGCTACCAATTTGCCTGTGGTGAGTTTGGGCAAATCTGAAGAGTTACAGCCGGGAGAATGGGCGATCGCGATCGGCAATCCCCTCGGTTTGGACAATACTGTGACTGTGGGCATTATTAGCGCTACAGGCCGTTCTAGCGCCGATGTCGGTGTTCCTGACAAGCGCGTCAGCTTTATTCAAACCGACGCTGCGATCAATCCCGGCAATTCCGGCGGCCCGCTGCTGAACCAGCGCGGTCAAGTTATCGGCATGAATACGGCGATTATTCAAGGTGCTCAAGGATTGGGTTTTGCGATTCCGATCGATCGAGCTCAACAAATTGCCAACCAGTTAGCAACAACAGGTAAAGCCGAACATCCTTATCTTGGCATTCAGATGTTGAGTATTACTCCTGAAGTCAAAGCAGAATTCAATAAAAATCCCAACCCCAAATTGAGGCTGACTGAAGATAAAGGCGTGTTAGTTCTCGGAATTGCCAAAGGTTCTCCGGCGGCACAAGCTGGAGTTCGCGTTGCCGATGTGATCGAGAAAATCAACGGTGCAGAAGTCAGCGATGCTGGCAGCGTACAGCAAATTGTCGAGAAAAGTACAGTGGGCAGCAATCTGCAGCTTGAATTGAGCCGCGGCGGACAACCTGTTACTGTGGCGGTGAAAGCGGGTGCTTTTCCAACGAGCCAGCAGCAGCAGTAGAATTGTTGATTGAAACTTAGATATTGCACCATTGTCAATAATCCTTTTATGAACAGGCTTTCCGGCCTGTTCCACAAGAAAAACTCACTCTTTGTGGAACAGGCCGGAAAGCCTGTTAAGAGAGAATGGTGCAAGATGTGAGTTTTAACTGAGATATTGCACCAATGTCATTAAGCCTCTAAAAGCTAGATTTTTGGCGATCGCATCAACGGAAAATCAAGGGTTCTGGTCGGTTCTTGAGAATGGTGCAATATCTCAGTTTTAACCGACTTGTGCTGTGAGATGGGGGTTTAAACCCCGGCGGGATGTCGGGGGTTCTAGTTAAACTAAGTTACCATAATTTATATGGGTTATTAAGAGGTAGAAAAATGGCTAACATTAATCGGAGGCGTACTGAAAATATTAACGGTAACTTTTATGTAGACAGTACCTGTATTGACTGCGATACTTGTCGGTGGATGGCACCTGAAGTATTTGGTCAAGCAGGAGAACAGTCTGCGGTTTACCAGCAGCCAACTAATGAAACTGAAGAAATGCGATCGCTCGCAGCTCTTTTGTCTTGTCCCACAAGTTCCATCGGCACTGTTGAAAAACCCAAAAACATCAAAGAAGTTCAGCAACAGTTGCCCGCACTCGTAACAGAAAATGTTTACCACTGCGGCTACCATTCAGAGAAATCCTACGGTGCTGCTAGCTATTTAATTGTCCGTCCAGAGGGCAATGTTTTAGTTGATTCTCCCCGTTTTGTGCCGCCGCTAGTCAAAAACATAGAAGCAATGGGTGGCATTCGCTATCTGTACTTGACTCACCGCGACGACGTAGCAGACCATCAAAGATACCGCGACCATTTTGGATGCGATCGCATCCTTCATGCGGACGAAATTAACGCGGATACTCGCAGTGTAGAAATTCAATTGTCGGGCAGCGAACCGCATCAAATAGCCGATGATTTGTTGATTGTACCTGTTCCCGGCCACACGAAAGGTCACACAGTTTTGCTTTACAATAACAATTTTTTGTTCACCGGCGATCATCTTGCTTGGTCGGATAGTTTGCAGCAGCTAGTTGGCTTTCGCGAAGTTTGTTGGTATTCTTGGCCGGAACAAATCAAATCTATGCAAAATTTGGCTAATTACTCGTTTGAATGGGTGTTGCCGGGACACGGCCGCAGGTACAATGCCGATCGACAAACAATGAGCAATCAAATGCACAAGTGTGTTGCTTGGATGCTCGATGCTTAATAGTTGAAAACCCTTTGATAATCGGCGGTTGAAACCGCTACTACATAGACAAAGTCCGGATGGTGCGCGGACTAAGAATAAGAGGGATTTGGTATTACGCTTTCGGAATAGCAACTAAAGTCATAGAATTCGCCGGGTAAGTTGCCTGAAAACCGACGGCGCTGACACCTAAATCTGTCTGACGGACGATCGCCTGCAAATTCGCCTCGCTGTAAGTGTAAACTTGAGCTTTACCCGCCGGTTTAAATCCTTTCAAACTCAAGTTGCCGGTCAAATTTTTGTTTGTTTTATTAATAATTACCAGCGTCAGAGTACCATCGCTGCTGCGATCGGCTGCGTAGATTGACAAAAGTCCCCGATCTGTGCTGTGCGATCGCACCCAAGTATCGCCATACTTACCACCCTTGCCGTCATAATTCATGTAAATTCGGAAGGCATAAGCACCCGGTTCAGAGGACTTCGGAGGCCCCCACAGCGTCGCTAAATCCACTTGTTCGCGCCCAAAAATCCCCAGTACATCGGCTTGGGTTAACGCCCCATTAATTGACTCCAAACCGCCCCAATTATATTCAGTAATTGCGATCTTTGTACCTGGATAATCTTGATTTACCCACTCTCGAAACCGGGGAATAATTGTTAGTGGCGGATTGGATTTACCCAGCCAACTTTCATCAGTGTAAGTGCTGTCCCACAGAGAACGAGTCGATCGCAGCCGCGCTGCTTGCGTCTTCGCGTCGCCGGCGGGACAATTCGCCAAACAGCCGTCATCCGCCACAGGATAATAGTGTTCGTCGAAATAATCGAGAATCCGAACACCTTTTTGCTGTTCGTAAGCGCGCATTTGCTGCAAGTACCACCGCGCAAACCAGACGCCGCCGTGTTTTTCGCGATCGCCCTTTACCAGAGAATCCGCATAGACTAACCAGCCAAAATCAGACGGGCCGAGTATCTTAGCGGTGGGATCTGTGGCTTTTACCATTGAGGCATATTGGTAAGTGCGATCGCGCAATTCATCGTAACTTGTCGCTTCTGGATGAACATCGCGGTGAGTATTTCCCCAGCCGCTGGGTTCGTTGTCCATTTGATAAATTTGCACGCCGCCGCTAGCAGCAGTACCGTGGGTTTTAACTAAGTGTTGAACCCAAGCTTTTTGAAATTCTGGATTGCTAGTAATACTGACATCAAGGCGATTATTATCGGCGATTAAAGTGCCATCTGGACGCTTCCCATTGCCGCATTTATCGCCTTCTGGAAAAATGTAAGGATTAGTTTTTTCTTGGGGCCCATATTTAGATACTCTAAAGCCGCAGTTCCAAGTGCTAAATTTATTTACATAGCCAATCATCGGAATAGTAACGATGCTTTTGCTGCCGTTTTTGCGATTGGTGTTGACAATTTTATCGATCGAATCGCCGGGAACAGGATTTTTATTGTCGCCGCCACCCACGAAAAAGAAGTCATCGCCGTTGTTGGAAGAATCGACTAACCAGTTGTAGCGGCTGGTGTGATTTGCCCCCCAGCGTTCTACCGGAATTCGCAACTCTTGGGCGAGGGCCGGATCGATCGCATAATCATTCATACCGTAGATGTCGGGACTGATGGAATGTCGATCGGCTGTAACGTCTACAGATAAGGTGGGATTGGCTGTTTGGGCGATCGCCGTTTTGAGGTAAGCTGCTGTTGCTACCACTGCCAAAGCCGCCAAAACACCTAACAATAATAGGATAATCCAACGCGGTTTATTTTCGGGCGATCGCCACACAAATCGTGCATTCATTTTGATAAAGTCTGAAAACTGCTTGTGCAATAAAAAAATGTTAATTAAATTATCCTAATCTCTTATTCACATTATAGAAGATGTTGAAGTCAGCAGTCACTACCCAAGCTTTTCAGCAGAATCTCAACAAGTCTATAGACATGGGTTCCTAGTGTTGGTGGCCACTTTTGCTGAGAACTTGGATGTAGATTTTTCGCTCGATTTACTGCATATTTAGTATTTGGCTTGTAAGCAGAGATATCCAGATTGCTACCATTGTAACTTCCTAAAATTTTTCGTAGTCTTGCCTTAAAATTATCGCAAGTCCTATCCTGAGTATTAATATCTTCAAAGTGTAAAGTTAACCAAACTTCAAAACAAGGATTGCTAATAGCTAAATTATAACCTCTTTGCCTAGCTTGACTACAGACATCACTCAATTTTTTGTCACCCCAACGATCCACATCAGAAACCAGCCAAAGCATATCATCCTCATTTAGATCGTATTGTTTTTTGAATATATCTAAACGCTCTAAAACATATTCAGGTGAAGATTTACCATCTTCTGTAGTTGCTAATATTTCCACTTTTAGTCTGGTGCTATTAAACATTCTAAAATATTGCTTTTCAGTTTCCTTACCTTCCGTAGCAACTATAAATAGTTTTGCATCTCTCCGATCCTGTTGACGGTCTAATAATTTAGTGCGGTTAATTTTTCCCATTGCTATTAGTTAGTTATTACGGATAGCTCGGTTTCACAATTAAGCCAGCCTAAACTTTGTGGATTTCCAAAGAATGGAATAGCTCCAAAACGTCCATTCAAATAACCTTTCTCAATTTTAAGATCGGGTCTCATTTTAAATTCGGCTAAAGAGTAAAGATTAGAGACACCTTGTTCGCTCTTTTCAACCAACCAAATTTCATCACGTCGGAGTAAATCTAAGTCTAGCAAATTGGTATCATGGGTTGTAAAAATGAGTTGATTTTTTTTGTCTCTACAATTGATTGCTACCTGTACAAAATTCCGAGAAAGCAGAGGGTGCAAACGTCTATCAAGTTCATCCAGAAAAATCACTTTTTCTTCTTCTTGTTTTAAAATAAAAAGAGCAGGAATCAAATTGATTAGACGTTGAGTTCCTTCTGATTCCTCTTCTATTGAAAAATCAACAAATTCTCCGTCTTCGCTGCGATGACGAGTTCTGAGTTGAATCAAAATTACTTGACTTTCATCATCCTTAAACAGCAGAAATCTTGTACCTCCTAAGTTCTCAATCATGGCAATTGAATTTTTTTCTGCTTGATTCAGGGCCTGAATAAGATTATCTCTTAAAACTTTAGGCATAGTTGGAAAGTGTCGCTCAAAATCTAACTCTACTTCCTCTGTAACTATGGAATCAATTCCTGTTCCTGCAAACTTCAGAAACTCGCTGAGAAAGTCCGTGAATGATTCATCACTGAGTACACCAATTTCTAAGCCCGTATAATCTGCTTCTGCTGGAATAATACTTAATACTTTTCTGAACCAGTCAAAAATAGGTTTTAAAATAACAACATTTCGCTCAAGAGATTCGGTTAAGAAAAGTTGATTAGGGCGAGTCCCCTCTGCAATAAAATCGAGAAACTGTTGACGCTTCTTACTTCGATCTTTTAGTTTTAAACCATATTCTACTGTAGTTTCTTTTTTTGATGAAGTGACCCGTTCAAAGTACATCACTTCCTGCTTTTTGCCATCAGGGATTCCATAAAGCCATTCTTCAAAAATTTGCTCTCTATTTAATTTAAACCCGTAGGAGTATTGATCGCCTTGGTGTGTAAAAATAAACTCAAACTTGCTAGGCTGCTTACTATAATCACCCAGTTTGAATGGAGAAACAGGGATAGTTTGACTGCTGCGAGTTCCCTGTACAACTAAGTTTTTGGCAAAACTTATAGCCTCGATCAGATTTGACTTTCCTGCTGCATTTGCTCCGTAGATTGCTCCAATTGGCAATATCGATCGCCCTTTTCCTGCTGCATCTTCAGCAAGGTGATCTATATGTTCTAGGTCGCTATTAACTCCCACCATACTAAATGTGACTTCATCCCTGAAGGATAAGAAATTTTGTATAGTAAGTTGAATTAACATTGTTTTTACCCATTAGGAGGTATTGGATTACACTACTTTCACCCATTATGGTAGCCTAAAACAGGTATTTAGGAGAAAAAATCTCCTAAATTACCTAGTTTTATGGAAAGTTTATCTCTCTAGACGGAGATGTGGGGGATGCGAGGGCGATCTAAACTCAGAGCCAAACGAGATTTAGCATAAATTTCAGTCTTAAGTGTAAGCCTCCATTGGCAAACAAGAACAGACAAAATTACGATCGCCAAACGCATTATCTATTCTGCCCACCGCCGGCCAAAACTTATGTTCGCGAGTCCAAGGTGCCGGATAAGCAGCTTGTGCGCGAGTATAAGGACGATTCCACTCATCAACCATCAGAGATTCTGCGGTATGCGGTGCATTTTTCAAGACGTTATTTTGCGCGTCAACATTACCTTTTTCAATCTCCGCAATTTCGCCTCGAATCGCAATCATCGCATCGCAAAAACGGTCTAATTCCTGCTTTGATTCGCTTTCCGTCGGTTCCACCATTACCGTACCAGCAACCGGCCAAGAAACCGTCGGCGCGTGATAACCGTAATCCATCAACCGTTTGGCGATATCTTCGACTTCAATGCCTGCTGTCTTTTTGAGCGATCGCAAATCTAGAATACACTCGTGCGCCACCAAACCAGCTTTCCCTTTATACAAAACTGGATAATAAGATTCTAAGCGTTTTGCCATGTAATTAGCATTAAGAATTGCTACTTTTGTTGCCTCAGTTAAACCCACTCCTCCCATCATCCGAATGTACATCCAAGAAATAGTCAAAATGCTAGCACTTCCCCAAGGCGCTGCGGAAACAGCACCAACTGTTGACTGTTGACTGTTAACTGTTGACTGTTGACTGTTAACTGTTGACTGTTGACTGTTAAGAATAGAATTACTGGGCAAAAATTCTACCAAATGAGACATCACCCCAATCGGCCCCATTCCCGGGCCGCCGCCACCGTGAGGAATGCAGAAAGTTTTGTGCAAATTCAAGTGACAAACATCAGCACCAAAATCACCTGGGCGGCACAAACCAACTTGAGCATTCATATTTGCGCCGTCCATATAAACTTGTCCGCCGCAGTTGTGGACAATTTCGCAAATCTCTTTAATTTCTTCCTCAAAAACGCCGTGCGTAGATGGATATGTTACCATCAAAGCCGCCAGTTCATTTTTGTGTTTATCGGCTTTTTTCTGCAAGTCCGTTACATCTATATTGCCCTGACAATCGCACTCGACAGCAACTACTTTCATTCCCGCCATCACCGCGCTAGCCGGATTTGTACCGTGGGCTGACTGGGGAATCAAACAGATATTTCGGTGAGATTCGCCTCGGTGTTCGTGGTATTGGCGAATAACTAACAAACCCGCGTATTCCCCTTGGGAACCGGCGTTTGGCTGCAAAGAAACTCCCGCAAAACCGGTAATTTCTGCCAGCCACTGTTCTAGTTGCACGAACATCATTTGATAGCCGCGAGTTTGAACGCGGGGTGCAAAGGGATGTATCTTGCCAAATTCCGCCCAAGTCACCGGCATCATCTCTGCTGTTGCATTCAATTTCATGGTGCAAGAACCCAAGGGAATCATCGATGTATTTAGCGATAAATCCTTGGCTTCTAAACGGTGCAAATAGCGCAAAAGTTCAGTTTCTGAATGGTAGCTGTTGAAAACTGGATGCGCGAGATAGCTGCTGGTGCGATCGCAAAAATCTGGTAAGGTCAAATATGAATTCAATGCGTCGGCATCCAGCGGAATGTTGAGAGCATTCTGCCCGTCAGCCCTGATATAATCTTTATCCTGTGCAAAAATTTTCCACAACTCTTGCACGTCTTCAACGGTGACAGTTTCATCTAAAGTGATTCCCACTGTCGAATTATCAAAAATTCGGAGATTAATTTTGCGAACTTTAGCAGCTTCTACAATTTCTGACAGCGGTTTATCTCCCAATTCTACTCGCAGAGTATCGAAGAAAGGTTGAGAACCAATTGTGTATCCGAAACTTCTTAAACCGGATGCCAAAAGTGCAGTTAAAGTCCGTACTTTCTCAGCAATGTCTTGCAGTCCAGAAGGGCCGTGATAAACAGCATACATACTCGCCATCACTGCCAGCAAAACTTGAGCAGTACAAATATTGCTGGTTGCTTTTTCGCGGCGGATGTGCTGTTCGCGAGTTTGCAAAGCCAAACGCAAAGCAGATTTGCCGTTGGCATCTTGAGAAACGCCGACAATTCGCCCCGGAACTTGCCGTTTAAACTCTTCTCGCGTGGCGAAATAGGCGGCGTGGGGCCCTCCGAATCCCATCGGCACTCCGAAGCGCTGAGTGCTTCCTACGGCTATATCCGCGCCGAATTCGCCGGGGGGTGTGAGCAAGCAAAGGCTCAAAATGTCGGCAGCAACTGTGACTAATGCGCCGACTTCGTGTGCCGATCGAATAAAATCGGTATAGTCGTAAATTGCGCCGTCTGTGGCGGGGTATTGCAGGAGAGCGCCGAAAATTGTACGATCGAACTCAAAGCTTTGATGGTCGCCGACAATCACCTCAATTCCCAGCGGCTTAGCGCGAGTTTTTACAACTTCAATAGTTTGAGGGTGGCAATCTTGGGAAACAAAAAACGCTTTTCCCTGATTTTTACTCGCGCCGTAACTCACCGCCATCGCTTCCGCCGCCGCAGTCCCTTCATCCAGCAAAGAAGCGTTGGCAATTTCCAAACCCGTGAGGTCAATTATCATGGTTTGGAAGTTCAGTAAAGCTTCCAACCGCCCTTGAGCAATTTCCGCTTGGTAGGGAGTGTAAGCTGTATACCAGCCGGGATTTTCTAGGATATTCCGCTGGATGACGGGGGGTGTGATGCAGTCGTGATATCCTGTGCCGATGTACGATCGAAATACCTGATTTTTTGCAGCAATTTCTTTCAATTCTGCCAAAGCGCTGTACTCGCTTTGCGCTGCGGGAAGTTGTAGCGGTTGAGAAATGCGAATCGCCGCAGGAACCGTTTTGTCAATCAACTCATCGAGGCTGGAAATGCCCAAAACATCAAGCATTTGCTGGATTTCGCTGGGTGTCGGGCCAATGTGCCGGCCCGCAAAACCATCGATGGAAACAAGGTTTTGCTGCTGACTGGGTTCAAGTTGAGGGCTGTAGAGTACCAAGGCTGATTCTCCTGAATAGACTTTTGCTTCTTTGTTTGTAACATTTTGCTAAGAAAACCAGGAAGATTTTCTGCCTCTATCAAAGTCCGACAGTCCGACAGGGGTTGAAACCCCTGTCTCATAGCTAAAGTCGTCGGTCGCCGACTGTAGATTAAGGCGCACTTATCGCAACTCCCCGCGCAACAGGTTAGTATTTCAGTCGTCTAAAGACGACTTGTGCTATTAGCCAGGGGTTTCAACCCCTGGCGGATTGTGGAGGAATCAACGAGCCCTAGCCCCAAATTCCCAATCAAAACTCAAGACTGATCCGCTTCGACCAGTGCACGATATTTCTCGGCAGACATAGCATCATCAAGTTCGCTGGGATTGTCAACGCGGACTTTCACCAGCCACCCGTCGCAGTAGGGGTCCTGCCCCACAAGCTCAGGGTCGTCTACAATGGCATCATTGCGTTCTACGACAGTGCCGGTAACGGGTGATATCAACTCTTCAACCGCTTTCACTGACTCGACTGTACCGAATTCATCGCCCTTTTCCAGCTTTGTACCGACCTCTGGCAATTCCACAAATACGATATCACCTAATTGCATCGTGGCAAAGGCTGTGATGCCGATCGTGGCTATGTCGCCTTCGAGTCGGATGTATTCGTGGCTGTCTAGGTATTTCAAGTCATCTGGGTATTGTGCCATGTCTTTTCTCGCAATAAATAAAGTATCAAGTAAATTTTATTCAATAACGCACCCTACAACTTGGTGAAATTTTGCGGAAATTCGTAAGGTGCGTCAGTCAGAGTTTTTCGATGGGAGGCGAAGATGATTTTAGCTGACGCACCCTACAACTTGGTGAAATTTTGGGGAAATTCGTCAGGTGCGTCAGTCAGAGTTTTTCGATGGGAGGAGAAGATAATTTTAGCTGACGCACCCTACAACTTGGTGAAATTTTGGGGAAATTCGTCAGGTGCGTCAGTCAGAGTTT
>NZ_JAUBRJ010000103.1:0-8645 GCF_036701805.1 Microcoleus sp. N3A4 | reverse complement strand
AGCTGACGCACCCTACAACTTGGTGAAATTTTGGGGAAATTCGTCAGGTGCGTCAGTCAGAGTTTTTCGATGGGAGGCGAAGATAATTTTAGCTGACGCACCTTACAAGCTAGGTCGATTGGGCGATCGATAAAATGGTTTTTTTACCACACTAGCTGGATAGTTTTTGCCGCGAATTTCGACTTCTAACTGCTGACCGATTTTAGCTAATTTTGAGGGAACACAGGCAAGTGCGATCGCCCGATTCAATGTCGGTGATAATGTACCGCTAGTCACTTCTCCTACAGTTTCGCCTTCAAATATTACCGGATAGCCGTGGCGCGCAATGTGCCGCCCCTGCATTTCTAACCCTACCAACCGCTTCGATACTCCATTGGCTTTCTGCTGTTCCAAAACCTCCCGCCCAATAAAATCGCCTTTAGTATCGAGGTGAACAACCCAACTCAATCCTGCTTCTAAAGGTGTAGTATTGTCGTCGATATCTTGACCGTAAAGAGCCATTGCTGCTTCTAAACGCAAGGTATCTCTCGCGCCCAAACCGCAGGGTACAACGCCAGCAGCTAATAGTTGTTGCCACAGTTCTTTTCCTACTTCGGCATCCACCATAATTTCAAACCCATCTTCGCCGGTGTAACCAGTTCGGGCGATAAAACTAGGCTGTCCCAACAGATTTGTTTCTAAGTGGCAGAAAGCCTTAATTTGTGCTATGTTGTCTTCCACCAAAGGCTGGAGGAAATTAACAGCTTCTGGCCCTTGAATTGCGATCAAAACTTTGTTTTTGGAGATGTCTGCAAAACCGAGTTCGCTCAATTCTAAGTGGGCGGCAATCCAAGCTTTATCTCGGATGCGAGTGGCAGCGTTGACGATGATTACGGCGCGTTCTTCGCTAGTGGTGGCGTCTGGTTCTTGGCAGTAGAAAATAATGTCGTCTAAGATGCAGCCTTTGGCATTTAGCAAGACTGTATATTGAGCTTGACCCGGTTGCAAGCGGCTCAAGTCTGAGGGTACTAAGAGTTGAAATTTTTCTATGAGTTGTTTCCCTCTCAAACCAAATTTTCCCATGTGGGAAATGTCGAACATTCCTGCTTGCTGGCGTACTGTTTGATGTTCGCTGCTCAGACCGCTGTACTGCACCGCCATTTCCCACCCGGAAAAGGGAACCATCCGAGCTTTGAGTTCTAATGATAGGTCGTACAGAGGCGATCGGGCAAGTTGGCTCGGCCTCTCTGGATTGCTGGGTTCAGTTGACTTGGCCACAGGTAGCGCTTTGGTTGCGGGTAGAATGTTTTGATTTTACCAAAAATTGGTTTTCAGGGTGTGCGGCGCGATCGAATTTAATCACGCGGTAATATTGTTTGGGTACAAATTAGGATCGGGCAGCGTTGTTTCCCTACTCTTGTTTATGGAGAATAGCGGGCTCGAACCGCTGACCCCTACAATGCCATTGTAGTGCTCTACCAACTGAGCTAATTCCCCTTTCTTTTCGCGCTCTCAATCATGCCTTAACTGACCAATATTTGTCAAGCGTTTTTGCAAAATTAGTTTTGAGCCTTGGATTGGCAAGGCTTTCGGCTTTTTGTCAAAAAACTCTCCTCGCTTCTGGACAATTGTCAATCCCTACTATAATTTAGTAAGAGTGTTGGGATATTTCGGTTAAATGGCTCAAACAAGACCCCATCAGGAAGTAGACGACTACCAAAGCCGCTGCTGAGACCGCAACTAGAGCACCGGCTAGCATTAGTGAAAATTCCCGTTGCGCGATCGCCTCTTGCATTAAGTGCAAAGACCAGGCAACGAGGGCAACGTCAATTATTAAAATAGAAACCAGCATAAGTTACGATTTGTAACAGCTTACCTATTGTAACAAAACTTTTGGCTGCGTGCAGATCAGCTCAGACTTACTTTAACTTTTGCTGTAAAACCCGCAGGGAGCAGCGGAAAGCTACAGAGAAAAAATTATAGCTTTTCTTAATAATTACGATATGCAAAGTAAATGAGAGCTAGCTCAGCCTTTTAGAGGCTGGTTTGACCTCGAAATGGGGCGTTGCACAATTGAGGGATGATTCAAGAAGGGAGGGGCAGAGTCTGATGTTTTAGATAGTAAACAACCAGCCGAAGGGAAATTTCTAACATGGATAATGATTTTGAATAACATAAAGTTTTCAGGGTGTAGGCGAGCTAGATCGTGCCTCAAACGAGTATTTTCTCCTTCCACCCTCGTCAAGCAAGATTTTGCTGACTGTATGTCACAATCGTCAATGAATTGGGGATCAACTACATAACCATCGGTGACCTAAAAACAACACTGCCAGCCCCGAATAATCTTTCATAAAGATTTAAATGTTGGAGACGATCGGTCTCCAACAACTTGGGCTAAAATACCTGGAAGGCTATTATTTACAACAGTCCAGACCCAGAGCTGGTTTTTTTTTGCCTTTTGTTAAGTCTGTCACTCATCAATCTGAGCCACTTCGGGAATCTCTCGATTGTCGGGTTGGGAGGATAGGCTATTCCCCACGGCTCTTACCGAGTTAATCACCGTATTGTGATTCACTCTCGCGTCTGACGTTCGCTCCGCCTAAATCCATTGCCTTCAACATAGAGATGTAAACAATGCCGTTTGACCCATAGCTGAATCACCTAGTTTCGCAGATATTTCTCTAAATAGACGACCGCAATCGGGAGCAAATATAGTGCAAGCTTTCCCCTTTTTCAGCCATTTTTATTGAGGTTTATGGACTGACATTTAGGACAAATTATTTTCAACTTTGATAGACTTTCATCTTCAATCATACCACATTTGTGCAACGCCAAAATTAAAGCTCATTTAGCTCGTATTTTTTGTTTAACTCCCGTTATTTGACTGCTACCCCTTGACTGTTCAAGACAGTATCTACAATTTCCGATCGCATATTATTGTTTTTTTGGACTTACTAACCAATAGACCTCTCCCAAAAAGAAATGGTTGACCGATCGCTCTTAAATTATAATAGAACTTTACCTGAAAAAGCATGAGCCAACTCCGTGAATATCTGGAAAAACCTAACCGATCAAAAACGGCCGGGATTCAAAGCTCATCTGACCCTGCCGAGACTAAAAGCCTGTCTCTGGGTAGCTAAAAACTTGTTAATATATTCAAGAGTCCCGCAGAAATAACTTACCACATCAATAGATCGAACACGTTTACCAGGAGAGGATCAATTGCCTCAAATAGGTAACTTATTCTTGCGAGAGTCCGGCAGCAGTTGCACCTCACAATTCTCGACTCCTTTAAGTCGGTGCCGGAGCAAGCGTTCTAATCACATCTGGTAGATAAGGCACGCTTTGAGGGAGCATCCCGGTTTTGTAAATATCCCCAAATCAGCGTAAAATGGGTAAAATCCAAAGAAACGTTAAAAAAGAGTAGAGAGAAAGAGCCATGACCCCTGAAGAACTAGAGCGATTGGAAAGCTGTACGTCAGAAATTGCTAAAATTTTGTATAACAATACACCCCGGGTGTGAACTGACCACTTTGGAAAATATCGAAAAGCATCTCAGGCAGCAATGGCTGGCTCATGTAGGTCCCCAAATAGGTTTTTTTTATCAAACAGGCAACGAGAACAGAACAAGGACGACCCCAGCGAGCGTAAAAAGCTGTATTGGTGAACTAATAATTACTGAAAAACAGGCCAAAAAATTAGAGGTCAAGAAATCCACCCGATTATCTCCATTATTTGAAAAATGCTGTCTCCGTCAAATCGCTAATATTTCCTACGAAAATGCTGCCTCATATATGGAAGTTCAGACGGGAGTAAAGATTGGGCACACTTGCTTACATCGATTACTAAAAAAACAAGAATGGTCAGAACCTATAGCCTTCTTTGAGGTTGAAGAAACTAGCATAGATGGAGGGAAAGTCCGTCTGAGAGGGAATTTGGGAGAAGGGTCTCATTGGCAAGATTATAAAGCCGTGCGGTTACATGAAAGTTCTTATAGGGCTTTTGATCAAGATAATGAAGCGTTAATTAACTATATAAACCATCAGCCTTTAGCCGAGATATTAACTTGTCGCTTGTGATGGACATGAGGGAATATGGAACATTATTAGCAAGTTGAATCCTGGTCAAACCAGACGCGAAATTTTAGATTGGTATCATTTAATTGAAAAATTATATAAAGTGAGAGGGTCGTTGAAACGTCTAGCCAAAGCCAAGGAATTTTTGTGGCAAGGCCGGGTCGAACCCACCCTAGATTTATTTAAGTATGGTCGCAAAAAAAACGCCAAAAACTTTTGCAAGTATCTAGAAAAGCATCGCTCTCGAATTGTTAACTATGAGCAATTATCACAAGACAAGATTTGTTCGCCGAGGCTCGGGAGCGGTGGAATCGACGGTCAAACAAATAGATAGAAGGTTGAAAATTTCTTTCTTCTCAATGGTTGAAAAAAAATGTCAATCAAATGCTAAAACTTCGTTGTGCCTACCTCAACGACCTCTTAGCCGTTTGAGGCTTTTGCAAAACTGGGATGCTCCCCCAGCGTTGCTGAGTATGTTCAACTGGCAAGGGAAGAGTATTTTCAATTTGTAATGACTTAAACCAAGTATTCACATCTTGAAATAAAGTAGGATGATTGGCTTTCAATGATAAAATGAAATCACCTTTACCTTGTTGAATGTGAGCGGAATTTTTTTATGAGCGCCCATAGCATCAATAGTAATAATAGAGCCTTCGATATCAAGAATGTCCAATAAAATCGGGATAGCAGTAATTTCATTAGATGTGTTTGGAACTTTTGTTTTAGCTAGGACTAGCTGGTATTGGGTTGACCAAGCACTCAGCAAATGTAGTGATTTAGTACCAGCTTCACGGTCATAGGAACCCCGGGTTTCTTTACCATCAATAGCAATCAATTGAGGAACCAAATCATCTAATACGAATTGCACCCATAGTTCCAAACATTGCTCGAATTCGTCGGGACGAATTTTCTCAAAAACACGACGAAAAGTATCAGGGCTAGGAATACCATTAGGTAGAGGCAGAAATGTTGACAACCAATCGTATTTACTCAAGCCATCTTCGTGCCATATCCTCCCAGCCATTACCGCCAGCAATAACTGCTAAAACGGAGATTGTGAGGATATCAGAAAGTTGATGTAACAGAGTTCTGGTAGAACGACGATCTTGAATTAACGAAAAACAATCATGAAGGCGTTGAGCCAGACTGGTAACATCTGAATCTGAGGAATCAATAGTGGGTTCAGGAGAAGCAATATCTGTGGACATAAGCGAACACCCAAATATACTCAGATATTGTTTGGCACAAATTCTTCTAATAATCTGTATTTTAAGCTATTTTCTGAGGTGCGCTTACCCTGGACTTTAAGCTATATTGATCGATAGCTAGACGTTTAAATTGACACTGAGCGATCGCCAGATATTATCATAAACCATGAAACAAACCCCAAAACCCCCCGATTTCATCATCATCGGCGTCCAAAAAGGCGGTACAACATCCCTGTACAACTACTTGATCCAACATCCCCAAATCGCCGCCGCCGCCCAAAAAGAAATCCATTATTTCGACCTAAACTTTGACCAAACCGCCGACTGGTATTATTCCCAATTTCCCCAGCCAGAAAGCGGCGAATACCAGCTAACAGGAGAAGCCAGCCCCTACTACATTTTTCACCCTCACGTCCCCCAGCGAATCTACGATTTTAGTCCCAAAGTTAAAATAATTGCCTTGCTGAGAAACCCAGTAGAACGAGCAATTTCCCACTATTATTACTATATAAAAATCGGATACGAATCGCTGTCTCTCGAAAGTGCGATCGCCAGCGAACCCGAAAGACTCAAAGGCGAAATTGAAAAACTCCTAGCCAGCCCAACCTATGAAAGTTACAACCACCGCCACTACACCTATCTCAGCCGCGGCATTTACGCCGATCAACTCCCCGCCTGGATGAAACTATTTTCCAAGGAACAAATCTTAATCCTGAAAAGCGAAGATTTGTACACCAATCCCTGTGGCACATTCAACACAGTTTTAGAATTCTTAAACTTGCCGCCCCACCAGCTAAAAATCTACGAAAAATACAACGCCACCCAATATCCGCCCGTCAGTGACACCGTGTACTGGCAATTGAGAGCCTATTTTCGATCGCACAATCAAAGACTAGCCGAAATGTGCGATCGAGACTTCGGCTGGGATTAATCATTAGTCATTAGTCATTATATCTCTCTCATAATTCCAATCCCTTTCCCCGCTTGGTTTCTGGCGGACGGTTCTCGCAGAGACCGTCCGCCAGAAACCAACGCTTCCATAAGGGTTTCAACGGTCGATCGATAAAAACCACCCAATTTTATGACCTAAATTTTACGGTTCTTCCGTACTTACCGCTGCTCATTTTTTAGGAAAATGCCAAAAAAGTAATGCCCGTATTTCAAAATTTATCAAATTTCTAAATCCAAAACCACACCTTTTTAAGAGCTTTAATTTAGTATTAATTCCCTCTACTATAGCAATCCTCGCATCAGTCGCAAAATCGAGCGAGACCAGAATCCTTGCAGTGCGAGCCAGAAAGCTCGCGTATAATGCAAGCAAATCATTTAGGATTGCTATAGCTTATGAGGAACGCCACAGAAGTTATGAGCTGCTGTGGCGTTGAATTCAGAAAACAGGAGACTTTCGCCGCCAATTCTAACCCTCAGAGAGATTTGATAGGAAATCCAAGGAGCCGATCGCCCCGTTAACTCCCACCAGATTCGCTAAAACCCGATCGGTGCCTGCTACTTGCAGCAACGTACCGTTCGGAGTGGCGCTAAATTGCAACTGCTGGAAACTCAAGCCGTCGCTCAAAACAAACTTATCGACGCCTACCTCGAAGTTAATGACAGTATCAGTGCCGCCATCAGCACTCAACACAAATCGATCGCTCCCAATACCTCCAATTAAAGTATCGTCGCCCAAGTCGCCAAACAGCCAGTCATCTCCAGCACCCCCATTGAGAAGGTCGCTATCTTTACCACCAATCAGGGTATCGCTGCCAGCATCTCCGTTAATAGTATCTTGCCCTTCGTTGCCGTAGAGCAAGTCATCGCCGTCACCGCCGTTGATGCAGTCTTGCTGGTCGTTTGCGCCCACCGAGAAAGCCCGGTTATCGGAACGATCGCCATAGATGGTATCGTTGCCCTCGTCACCGCAGAGCTCATCGCTGCCATCACCGCCGTAAATCAAGTCGTCGCCCCGATCTCCGTGCATGAGGTCGTTACCTTTGCCGCCGTAAATTAAGTCGTTGTCTTTACCGCCGGCGATGGTATCGTCAGCTTCATCGCCGAACAGCACATCAGCACCGATGTTGCCAAAGAGCAAGTCCCTACCGCCAACATCCTTAGCTCGACTTCGAGTACCGCCGTACATCGTGTCGTCGCCGCTGTCGCCGAAAAGTGTATCAGAGCCGAGTTCGCCCCAAATCAGGTCATTATCTTTGCCGCTCCAAACGCAATCGCTGCCTTTACCTGCTTGGACGGTATCCTGGCCATTGCCACCGCCGATGATGTCGTTGCCGCTGCCGCCAAAGATTAAGTCTTGTTCCCCAATATCCCCGATTGACTGGGAACCGCCGCTGTCGCCGAGCAGAGTATCGGCTCCTTCGCCACCGTAGATGGTATCGGAGCCTAATTGACCGTAGATCAGGTCATTGCCTTTGCCTCCGTAAGCGAGATCGTTATCTTTGCCTGCAACGATCGTATCGTCACCTTCTTGGCCGTTGAGGAAGTCGTTGCCGAAGCCTCCGTACAGCAAGTCGCGTCCCTGGGAGTCGCTGGCGCTTTGGTCGGCGATGCCACCAAACAAGGTGTCGTCCCCGATACCACCAAACAAGGTATCGGAGCCGAGTTCGCCCCAAATCAGGTCATTTTGTTTACCTCCAAGGGCAATATCGTCATCTTTGCCGGCATGGATGGTATCGTCGCCCTCGTTGCCGTTAATGAGATCTGCACTGTTGCCTCCGAAGATCAAATCGCCATTCTCAGCAGCGCTGCTGGAGTTATCGCGGCCGTTGTCTCCCAAAATCGTATCGGCACCTCGATCTCCAAACAGGGTGTCAGAGTCTAAGTCGCCGGCAATCCAGTCGTTCTGTTTGCCTGCGAATACGATATCGTTGCCCTTGCCTCCGCAAACAATATCGGTGTCAATGCCCCCAAAAATCGTGTCATTGTCTTCGTTGCCGTAAATTTCGTCCGCGCCGTCTTCACCTAAAAGCAGGTCGTTACCTTCAAAACCGACAATTTTTTGGTTGCCTTTGGTGTCTGCGATCGAGTCATCGCCGTCAGTTCCTTTGGTGGTTTGTCCCTCTGAAAATTGTGAAATAGGCCGGACAAATCCAACTGCGGGCGGTTGCTGCGGGGGCGCAAAGTTAATTCCCGGTTTTCCAACAATGGGCGAACACTGACAGTCGGTATCTGTTTCGGCGATCGGATTTGAGACGATCGGCGTTGGTGTTGGTGTTGGCGTTGGTGTTGGCGTTGGCGCAAGTGGCAGCAAGATAGCAGCAACAGTAGCGGTAGCCGGACTGATAGCACCGCTGTTGTCGGTGGCGCTGTAGGTGAAATTGGCTCCCGTAAAGTTGCCTGTCGTTTGTAAAAATAGTTGCTGCAACTGTTC
>NZ_JAUBRJ010000102.1:0-20153 GCF_036701805.1 Microcoleus sp. N3A4 | reverse complement strand
ACAACTAACAACTAACAACTAACAACTAACAACTAACAACTAACAACTAACAACTAACAACTAACAACTAACAACTGCCAACAACCAACTGCCAACTGACTACCGTACCTGCATATAAACAGCATCCGAAAGCGGAGGAATCTCTGCATAGCGTCCCAAAAGCGACTGAACGACTGCATAGACAAATGCAGCAAAAGCGCCCAAAAATACCATGTTATACAGAGTTTCCGCAACAAATGCGACTTGCAAGCCTTTAGAAAAAATCGGCAAAACCAGACCGCACAGCATCAAAACAATGTCTAAAAGAATCGCCTGCATCGCATTAAAACGAATGAAGTGACTGATGTTTTCGTTTCTAACTACTCCCAAATACAGGGCAAAGAAGATAATCAAGCTAGCAAAGGGCAAACTATAAAGTTGCATCAATGGAGCTAGCGGTATCAACAACAGTTGCAGGACAGGAAACTGTGTAAACAGAAACCTGCCAAACGACAGCCCGTCAATCAGCGGGAGCAAATAAGGCAAAGAAGCAAAAATCCGGTCTGGAACAGTTGTAGATCCGCGCCAAGTCATAATGAACTCTCCTGAGTCGATCGATTAACTATTAATTCCATTAAACTCAGGATAACGCAGCAGCAGGGTTTGTGTTTCGACTCTGCCGGAACTTGCTTTTCACTCAGCGGGGAGCAGCCTCAACTACCAAATGTAGTCTTTCTTATTTAATATTGGCAATGACGAAGCCCATTTGACACTCGTACCGATCGGGCAAATTTTCCGTAGGTTTAGCAACTGGATGACCGCAGCGAAGCTCTCCACCGCTCCAGCGCGGTTGGCCAGTGCGATCGGCCAGCAAACAACTTTGGCAAACACACTGAGGGGCAAGCATCTGATTTTCCATTAAAATGACTAACATTTGATACCTCCGGCAGGCTTCACACCAGTAATTTCATTGTATGTCAGGAGTTTGGGACAAACCGCTTAACCTGAACACAACGTAATATTTCTGTCAATGATGCGAAATCCGTAGTAGGCTAAAAGATCCCCAATTCCCAATCCCAAAACTGTCAAGAGGTTGATTATTGTGACGGACACTAACTTAGAATTCCTTTCCAAAACCGATCCGCTAATTGCTGATTTAATCGGGCAAGAGCTGCAGCGCCAACGAGACCACTTAGAACTCATCGCCAGCGAAAACTTTACCTCCGCAGCGGTAATGGCAGCTCAAGGCTCAGTGCTGACCAATAAATACGCCGAAGGACTGCCAGCAAAACGCTACTACGGCGGCTGCGAATTTATTGACGGCATCGAGCAAATTGCGATCGACCGCGCCAAACAGCTATTTGGAGCCGCTCACGCCAACGTCCAGCCCCACTCCGGCGCTCAAGCCAACTTTGCAGTATTTTTGAGCTTGCTGGAACCGGGCGACGGAATTATGGGCATGGATTTGTCCCACGGCGGACACTTGACCCACGGTTCGCCGGTCAACGTATCCGGCAAATGGTTCAAAGCTTTTCACTACGGCGTCAGCCAAGAAACAGAACAGCTCGACTACGACGAAATTTTGGCCAGTGCCAAAGAAAATCGGCCGAAATTGCTCATTTGCGGCTATTCAGCATATTCGCGAATTATCGACTTTGAGAAGTTTAGAGCGATCGCCGACGAAATAGGAGCCTACCTGCTCGCCGACATCGCCCACATCGCCGGGTTAGTCGCCACAGGACACCACCCCAACCCCCTCCCCCACTGTCACGCAGTCACCACCACCACTCACAAAACCCTGCGCGGCCCCCGCGGTGGCTTGATTTTGACCAATGACCCGGAATTAGGCAAAAAGTTCGACAAAGCAGTTTTTCCCGGCACTCAAGGTGGCCCCTTAGAACACGTCATTGCTGGCAAAGCAGTAGCTTTTGGCGAAGCATTAAAGCCTGAATTTAAAACTTATTCCGGTCAAGTAATTGAAAATGCGCGCGCTTTAGCTGCACAGTTGCAGCAGCGGGGTTTAAAACTCGTTTCCGGCGGCACGGACAATCACTTAATGCTAGTTGATTTGCGATCGGTAAACATGACAGGCAAGCGAGCCGACCAATTAGTCAGCGGTGTGAATATTACTGCTAATAAAAATACCGTGCCTTTCGATCCGGCATCGCCCTTTGTCACCAGCGGCTTGAGACTCGGTTCGCCAGCGATGACGACAAGGGGAATGGGAACAGCAGAATTTACCGAGATTGGCAATATTATTGCCGATCGACTGCTAAATCCAGATGATGACAGCGTTGCCGCCGACTGCCTGCGACGAGTAGCGGCCCTGTGCGATCGCTTTCCTTTATATCCGCACTTGTATTTGAAAGTGCCGGCGTTAGCTTAATTTTCCTGATCGGCAATGGGGAATTTGTAGTTGGAAGTGTACGGGTAAAAGGGTAAAAGAGCAGGAAAAGATTGAGAGTTGCGGGTAGCGATATTGACAAGCGGTTTTTATCAACTATATCGCTCGCCCGGACGGTTTTTACTAAAGATATTGGTCGGGCGGGGCTGGTTTGACTAACGGTATTTCTCGGTTGCGAAAGATACCGCTCAACTGGGCCCGCTCGCACAATATCGATCGACTCTTTCGCTATCGAAAGATCGATCGGCTAGCCATTAATTCGAGAGTTATGAGTTAAAAACCTCACAATTCGCGCCCGAGCTACTTCCACCTTGCAACTCTCCGGCTTCCAAACCCCCAGTCGCTCTTAAAGATGTTTCCTTGTTATAAAGCCATCTGAAATGTAGTAGACTCTGCCTGACAGCCTAATTGCCCCGCACTATTTAATATTGATTTCAGATGCCGTACCAGTATCTGTACCACATACTAGCTTTTCTGGTTTCTGCGATCGTCGTCCTCTGGAGTACGCCAATAGTTAAAAAAATTGGTCTCAAAAGCGGGCGAGTCGATCGGCCAGGCGAGCGAAAAGTCCACCAGCGCCCAATGGTGCGCTTGGGAGGAGTTTCCATCTTTCTCGGCACTCTCAGTGCCCTCTTATTTGTCTGGCTCTCAGGAGGCTTCCTCGATGCTAGCGGACAAGTTCTCAATCCCAAAGAGGAATACGAAATTTGGGGAGTCACCCTCGGCGGCCTTGGATTCTTCCTCATCGGTTTAGCAGACGACCTATTTTCGCTGTCAGCCCTCAAACGTTTGCTCATGCAAATTGGGGTATCCAGCATCGCTTGGATGGCGGGCGTACAAATTGAGTTTCTCACAGTTCCCTCCCTCGGACTGACTGATATTGGCTGGCTGAGCTTGCCAATTACCGTGATTTGGCTCGTCGGCATGGCCAACGCCATCAATTGGATTGACGGTTTGGACGGTTTAGCTGCGGGAGTTTCAGGGATTGCAGCAGTTGTGATGCTGATTGTCAGTCTGTCGATGCACCAACCGGCCGCGGCCCTAATTGCAGCGGCTTTAGCTGGCGGGGCCTTGGGATTTCTGCGCTACAACTTCAATCCGGCTCAAATCTTTATGGGAGATGGCGGGGCTTATTTTATCGGGTTTACTCTCGCTGGAGTGGGAGTAATTGGGTTAGTTAAAACTACGGCTGTTACTTCTGTGTTGCTGCCATATTTAATTTTAGCTGTACCGATTTTAGATATGTCGGCAGTGATTCTCGATCGACTTCGCAACGGCAAGTCACCGTTTATTGCTGACAAGCGCCACCTCCACCACCGACTTCTACAAGCCGGACTATCCCATCGATTTGCGGTTTTATTTATTTACTCGCTGACACTGTGGGTGGGAAGTTTAGCCCTAGCTTTTTCGCTTCCCAGCGGCGTAATTTACGCTATGGGTGCGACAAGTTTGCTGGGATACGCTAGCTGGAAAGTTTGGAGACACGCTCGATAGTCAGTTGACTGTTGACTGTTAACTGTTAACTGTTAGTTGTTAGTTGTTAGTTGTCAGTTGTTAGTGACCAATAACCAATAACCAATAACTAATAACCAATAACCAGTAAAAAATCTAAAATCTAAAATCGAATAATGGTTGCTGAAATTATTTGTGTTGGCACTGAATTGCTGTTAGGCGATATTCTTAATAGCAATGCCCAGTTTTTAGCCAAAGAATTAGCGAGTCTGGGAATCCCTCACTACTATCAAACAGTGGTGGGGGACAATCCAGAACGCATCAAACAAGTGTTAGAAATCGCTGTCAGCCGATCGCAGATTTTGCTCTTCACCGGAGGTCTCGGGCCCACACCAGACGACCTCACAGTCGAAACGATCGCCGATTTTTTTGGGGTTCCCCTCATCGAAAAGCCGGAAATTATCGCAGATATCGAATACAAATTTGCCCAGCGGGGACGCACCATGAGTCCCAGCAACCGCAAACAAGCTTTAATTCCAGAAAGTGCGGACATTCTGCCGAACCGCAGCGGTTCTGCACCGGGCATTATTTGGCAGCCGGTTTCTAACGTGACAGTGATGACATTTCCCGGCGTACCGGCGGAAATGCACTTGATGTGGCAAGAAACTGCCGTTCCTTACCTGAAAAACGGCGGCTGGTGCAGCGCAACTATTTACAGCCGCACATTGAAATTTTGGGGGATTGCTGAGTCGGCATTGGCCGAAAAAGTAGATAGTTTTCTCAATTTAACTAATCCTACTGTGGCTCCCTACGCCAATCACGGCGAAGTCAAACTGCGGATTTCGGCCCGCGCGGAGTCGTCTGCGGCTGCTAAAAATTTGATTGAGCCGATCGAACAACAATTGCGACAAATTGCCGGCTCGGACTGTTACGGTGCTGATAGCGATACCCTCGCTTCGACTGTGGGCAAATTGCTGCTGGATGCGGGGCAAACTCTCAGCGTGGCTGAATCCTGCACGGGAGGAGGATTGGGGGCGATGCTGACGGGTGTTCCCGGCAGTTCTTGCTACTTTTTAGGCGGGATTATTTCTTACGACAATCGGGTTAAGGAAGGATTATTAGGTGTTAATCCGCAAGATTTAGCCGAGTTTGGGGCAGTCAGCCACCAAGTGGCAAAACAAATGGCTGCGGGAGTGCGCGATCGCCTCAATACCACTTGGGGATTGAGCATTACAGGCATCGCCGGGCCCGGAGGCGGCACAGACGCTAAACCTGTCGGACTGGTTTATGTCGGTTTAGCGGGCTCCCACGGCGGGGCAGAAAGTTTTGAATACCGCTTTGGCGATGCCCGAGGCCGCGATTGGATTCGCCATCTGAGTAGCTGTACGGCGCTCGATCGGCTCCGGCGTCAATTATTGTTGGCAAAAGCCTAGAAAATATCCAGCGTCTTGTCAATTGTCAACAGTCATCCGTAAGCTTAAGCTTTATTTAACATTCTCTACTCCGATATAATTCCGCAATTTTCCCTTTGGCTCTTGATTATCTGTAAAGATTCGTTATGATAATAAGATAGGACTGATTGGCAAATATACTGACTCTCTATTGCTCAAAACAACCAGCAAGCGAGAAAGCAAGTTTGACCTCTGGTTTCAAAGTCGTGCTTGCTTATTTTCAGAGATTTAGCCGTCGGTTTAGCAATCTAGACTATAAGAAAAGGAGCTATCCGTTCAATGGAAGACATTGAAAAGGTGCTGGAACAAATTAAAGAATGGGTTCGCAAGCTGATAGAAGGACTGCTGAGTCCCGAACCTGAACCGGAACTCGAACCGATTCGTATTCCTGTCAACCAACCGAGAAATCGCCGGTAGTCGGGACTGGATTTGAAGTTGGAGTTTTGAGGTTTGAGGTTTGAGGTGGCAGACTGGTTCTAAATTCCAAGTCAAAACTCTCATAATTTTTGTTGCGCTGGAAATTTTAAAATTGTTAAATATCCTGGTACTTCACGGCCCTAATCTGAATCTATTGGGTCAGCGAGAACCTGGAGTTTATGGTTCTGCGACTTTAAATGATATCAACAAGTTGCTAGAACGAGAAGCGCAAGCCCTCCAGGTGCAAGTCTCAATTCAGCAGTCGAATCATGAAGGGGTATTGGTGGATGCCATTCACTCAATGTTAGGGCAGCACCAAGGCTTATTGATTAATGCTGGAGCTTACACTCATACGAGTGTGGCAATTAGAGACGCGATCGCCGCAGTGAATATCCCTGCGGTAGAAGTTCATCTGAGCAATATTTACCGCCGGGAAGCTTTTCGGCACCACTCGTTTATCGCAGCGGTGGCGATCGGGCAAATCAGCGGTTTTGGCTCAGAAAGTTATCGGCTGGGGCTGCAAGCTCTAGTTAGTTACCTGATTAAAAATTAAAAATTTACCGATTGTAGCGATCGGATGAGGGCAGGTTTTAGATGGAAAACCAGCCCTTATATGTTTGGGTTAAATTCAAGTTAATCAAAGAAGAGTTAGGCAAAGAAGAAAACCAGGAAGAATGATAAATTACCAATTACCAATTACCAATTACTAACAGTTTGAGTTAAATTCAAATGCGGCATTCCCTGTTGAGCAAGTTTCAAGGAACCATACTGGGGGCAGTTTTAGGAGACTCTATAGGCCTGCAATACCAGAGGCAACTCGTAGGTATCCCCCCCCAAACAGAAGACTTGCAGCCGATTTTACAACTGACGAAACACCAACAATTGACCCTGAGTGGGGCAACATTTGGGTTGAATTCTCTCAACAGCAAAATCCCAACTAGCAAAGACTCATCCGAATCCGGGAGACTTGCGGTAGCGTGCGCTCAAAGTTTAATTCGGTGTAGGGGTTTAGATTTAAAAAATTGGCGCGATACTTGGGAAGCATTTGCCAAGTCGGAAATCTATCATCCGCGAAGCAATGAGTTTCAAGGCATCCTTAACCCTTGCGAAGCTGCCGTGGCGGCGCTGCCTGCTGCGATGTTTTTTCACGAAAATAAAGCCAAACTCCGAGAAAAAATCATGCTGGCGATAGAGGTTTGGCCCAACGAAAACAAGCCAGAATGGAATACAGCAGTTTTAGCAATCGGATATGCGATCGCCCGCGCTCTCAAACAAAGACTCGATCCCGCGACAGCGATCGAGCAAACAATTGCCTACCTGAAAACAGATAATGTCTTAACATATCTGCTGGTGCAAGTACAAATACTACTAGAACAAGGAGCCGATTTAGAAACAGCCACAACTCACTTGTGCAAAAGCGCTACAGCTTTGCGAGAAAGACAGAGCGACGAGGGCAAGAAAAAATCGCAAACTAACTCAAACTCAATTGTCTACCCTGGAAATTTCATTCCCATTGCCGTAGCTTTCTACTGTTTTTTGAATACCCCAGAAGACTTACGCTTGTCAGTGGTGCGGGCTGCCCGCTGCGGTATAGCCGGACAACTCACCTGCGCTTTGACGGGAGCTTTGTCTGGAGCTTACAACGGCGCTGCTGCGATTCCTGTAGAATGGAGACAGGTATCTTCGGCTACGGTTGAATCACTGCCGCTGGCGGAGGGCACAGAACCATCGGTTTGGGAAATGGGCAGGGATACAAAAATTGTGGAGTTAGCAAATAACCTGTTTGCTGTTTGGGCGGGAGTTTACAACCCCGATGTCGGCCTGGATTCCGCAGCCCTGGCCAGAGCGGTGGCTGCACCTTATGTCATTAGACCTCGTAAAATATAAATTTTTGAGATTTTCACAGGGAGGGGTCAGCAGAAATTAGCAATGAGAAATTAGCAATTTAGGAATTAGGAATTAACAAGTCAAAAACGAAAGCCCAAGGAGAGCGACAATTAAAGATTAAAAAGTAAAAAATTAAATCGGACGCGCTTGCCACCAAAAAACGGGTTTCTACGAGAATTTGGGGTTGGGAAACGAATAATCTAGGGAAAAACCGGGTTTTTAGCCCCAGCGTGCTCGATTTGTTCGAGATGGACAAGGGAAGGAAAGAAGCTGCTTGCGTTGTTGGCGGCAGTCAGAAAACCCAACTGCTGGTGATAGTCAGGCATAGTAGCCTGGGGCGTTGAATATTCTGCCACGGTAGTTCGGATAAACTCAATCAAGATGCACAGTCAGAAATTCTGACAAAGCTGCTGGATAACAGTGATATATCTTCGACACAAATGAATACGCTCTCCTCATTGATGCGACAGATTGAGCAGCTAGGGGCTTCGCGCTCACTGCGCCAACACCCTAAAGTGCAAAATGGCGGCAGCAAAGCAGATACCGATCGCGCTGGCGGGTCTCTCCTGAGCCGTTTGTCGCGCCAGAAATGGACTCTGCCCGAGACTTTTACTAGATTTACAAGTAAAACCTCAAAATCAAGCCTCAAAAATCAAGCTCGTTCCCCTATGTTGGCGCTGGTCGCGGTAGTTTCCCTAAGCAGCACTCTGGGCCACCGCTTCTACAATCAGCCCAAACTGGATGTGGGGACGAAAGCTCCTCAGACGATTAAGGCGCCTGCTAGTGCTAGCATCCCCGATTACAAAACTACTGAAGAACAGCGGAAAGCAGCGCGGATCGGGGCTGTAGCGATATTAATGCTGGATTCTGCGGTCGATCGACAAATTTATCAAGAATTGCAACAATTTTTGCATCAGGGGAGCGAGCTGCGGGGGGCGGTAGGCCGGTTTCCGTTTGCGAGTCCCTCGGCGCTATCAAATGCGGCTCAGGTTTACTTGCGGGGCTGTCCCGAGTGGGAGTGGCGATCGATTTTGGCGCAAGCGGGGGACAAAAGTGCAAGTTCCGAGCGATTGAGTTTGAGTTCCCCCGCAATGGCCGGGCAGACGGAGAACAAGTCTCAGCAGGATGCTGTCGCTCAACTGCAAGCTTACAGCCGATCGGTTCGGGCGGCAGACTTTCAAAGCCTGACAGACAGTATTTCCTCTGCTCGCCGACGCTATCTCAATGCTGTGGAGGCGCTGGGAAAACCGTCGGTTGTGGGGCTGCCACAGATTTACGATACTTCGCTGTTTGATTTGTCGGATGCAGCTTGGCAGAAAACCCAAACGGGTATGAGTCGGGCGGCAAAAAGGATGGTGGCTCAAGGTATCCCGCAGGGCTTGCCAAAAGAGATTTTGAAAGAAGCTGTGAGGCTGCAAGTGGCTGATGAAGTGCCGTTAGAGTCCCAAGCTTTGGCGGTAGAGGGTTTAACAGCGATTTTGCAGCCAAATCTGGTGAGAGATCCCGAGGAAACCAAACAGCTAGCTGAATTAGCGGCGCAAAAGGTGAAACCGGTGATGATCGCAGTAGAGCAGGGCGAGATAATTGTTGCAGAAGGAGAAGATATCTCGCAGCAAGATTTCGTGTTGCTGGACTATTTTGGTTTGAGCCGGCGGGGGGTGAATTGGCTGGGGCTGACGGGTTTTGTTTGTTTAGTCGGAGGGGCAATTGCGATCGTACTGTTGGTGGAAAGGCACTACCGCTTGCGCCGGAGAGATCATTTGCTATTGCTGCTGCTGACTTTGAGCGCCCCGGTGCTGGTGAGTTTGGGGCTGCCTTGGACGAGTTTGCCCGCGATCGGGATTTTAGCGGGCGGCTTCTACGGTTCGGCGGTGGGAGTGACTGTGGTGGGGCTGCTGTCGGCGCTGCTGCCCGTTGGCTTAAATGTGGAGTTGATTCATTTGGTGGCTAGCGGGGCGGGGGGATTGCTGGGCGCTTTTATGGCCGGGCGGCTGCGATCGCGCGAGGAATTGGCTCTTTTGGGAGTGGCTGTCGGCTTGACTCAGGGCACGGTTTATCTGGTGGGGACTTTGGTTGCCAGCGCGGCTGCCGGTGCGATTTGGTACGTCGTGCTCGGTACTGTGGGCGCGCAAAGTTTGGCCGGTTTGGCTTGGAGCGTTGTGGCGATCGGCATCAGCCCTTATTTGGAACACGTTTTTGACTTGATTACGCCGATCCGGCTGGCGGAACTTGCCAATCCCAACCGCCCGCTGTTGAAGAAATTGGCTGCCGAGACTCCGGGGACTTTTCAGCACACGCTGTTTGTGGCGAGTTTGGCGGAGGCTGCTGCCCGGGAACTCGGCTGCAATGTTGAGCTGGTCAGGGCTGGAACATTATACCACGATATTGGAAAAATGCACGACCCGCTCGGATTTTGTGAAAATCAAATGGGCGGGGGCAACAAACACGATGAAATTAATGACCCTTGGGCGAGCGCGGAGCTCATTAAAAAGCACGTTACCGAGGGGTTGGTGATGGCGCGGAAGCATCGATTGCCGAAGGCGATTCAGGCGTTTATTCCCGAACACCAAGGTACAATGTTAATTGCTTATTTCTACCACCAAGCGCAGCAAATTGCTGCAAAAGAATCAGAAGATTTAATGATTGCTTTGGCAGATGCGGATAATTCAAAGTTAACAATCGCAAGTCGGGAAGTGAGGGAGGAGGATTTTCGCTACGACGGGCCGATTCCGCAGTCGCGGGAAACGGGAATTCTGATGTTGGCGGATTCTTGCGAGGCTGCTTTGCGATCGCTCAAGGATGCTACTCATGAAGAGGCTTTGAATATGGTTAATAAGATTTTGAGGGCTCGCTGGCAGGATAATCAGTTGCTCGATTCGGGTTTGACTCGGGAGGATATGTCTCTAATTGCGGAGATTTTTGTGCGGGTTTGGGAACAGTTCAATCACAAGCGAATTGCTTATCCTAGTGCTGTTTTCACTCCCAGGTAGAGGGGTTTTAGATTTTAAAAGCGATTGCTTATATTTATTTGCGAGTGCGAGCGTCTCGCTCGCACTCAAATGATAACTGATTAACCGGACATGAGATCAATTCCGGCTGCGCCGGAATGATATAGAGGACACGGCAGTGCCGTTTCTTGCGCGCCAGATAGTAGGGACACGGCACTGCCGTGTCCTGATTTCGGGTAATATTAATTCCGATGCAACCGGAATTGATATGAGATCAATTCTGATTTTATTGCGATGTACCGCGCAATGCGCCATGCACTTGAGGATTGCCGCTGACAATCACCACAGTTTGCTTGATTCCTGCGATTAGCCACAGTCCGTCTGTTTGAATTAAGGAGTGAAAATAGTTTCCTGCTGTATCAAACCGATTCTGTCCCGATTCGCGAGTCGGGTCAAGTCGATAAATTTGATAGACAGACTTGCATTCGGCAGTATTATTGTTAATAGTTACTTCGTGATTCGTGCTGACGTGCAGCGTTCGCAAACCCGCAAGGCCTTCGACGCGCTGTTTTATGTATTCTTCTGCGGTTACTCGTCGGGGAGTTTCACCCCTGAATTCCGAATAGTCGATATCTATTTCGTCGGCTAGATGCGATCGCAATTTTTGCCAGTCTTGGGCATCGATCGCATTTGCAAATGCTACGATCGTATCTACGACAGCAGCGCGATCGATAATCCAGCGGATGTCTCGCAGTTGGTACATAAAAAATAAATTTTGTGAGTTGTGAGTTCAAAAGATTTTAATTTTTAACCGCAGATGAACGCAGATAAATGCCGATTGTTTATCTTGATTCTATCCCTTGACTCCGGCGGCTGTTTCGGTCGGCACAATGTATTTTTGCAAAAGCAAAAAGAGTCCTAAAACTGGAACAATAGAAATAATGGAACCCGCCGCAACTAAACGCCAATCCAAAGAAAATGTCCCGGCTAAATTGGCTACGCCTAAAGGTAACGTGTAATATTCCGGCCTGTCTAAAACTAGCAGCGGCCACAGAAAATCGCTCCAAGAACCGATAAATACGAAAATTCCTAAAGTAACTAAAGCCGGCTTAATTGCCGGAATCATCACGTGCCACCAAATGCCTAATTCGCTGCAGCCGTCGATGCGGGCGGCTTCTTCGAGTTCTTTGGGAACTTGAAGGAATGCTTGCCGCAATAAAAATATGCCGAAGGCTGAGGCGAGTCCGGGAAAAATTACGCCTAAATAGCTATTTTTTAATCCGAGTTGTACTGTCAATACGTACAGGGGAATCATGACTATTTGGAAGGGAATCATGATTGTGGAAACGATCGCGATTAAGATGGCTTCGCGGCCGCGAAAGTTAAGTCGGGCTAAGGGGTAAGCAGCGAGAGCGCAAAACAGGACGTTGATGCTAACTGTGAGGCCGGCAATCAGGCTGCTGTTGAACAGGTAGCGGCCGAAGGGGTTGGTTTGCCAAACTTTGATGAAGTTTTCCAGGGTTGGCTGTTGCGGTAACAGTTGCGGGGGAAATTGAAAGATGTTTTCGGTGGGGGATTTGAGGGAGGTACTGAGCAGCCACAGCAGGGGAAACAGCATTAAAAGTGCGATCGCGCTCATGATGCTGTACGTCCACAGGATGCTCAACCGCGAGGGAGTTTTGTTTGGGGAATTTGATTTTTTAGTTTTGAGATTGTTCATTGTTGGGATATGATGATAAGTCCTTGCTTCGTGAGAAGCCTTGTTGTCCATAAGGGGATTATTGCCATGAAACCGTTTATTTACGAAACTATGTACATTCTGCGCCCAGATTTGGGTGAGGAAATGACAGACCAGGCGATCGCGAAATATCAAACTATTTTGCGCGATCAAGGTGCTGAAAATATCGAAACTCAGCACCGCGGCAAGCGCCGTTTGGCTTACGAAATCGGCAAGCACCGGGACGGAGTATACGTTCAAATGAACTATACAGCTCCGGGCGCTGCAATCTTTACCCTGGAGCGCGCGATGCGTCTGAGCGAGGAAGTGATTCGCTATTTGACGATCAAGCAAGATGTGCCAGATGCACCTGAAGCGGAAGCTGAAGCGGAAGTCGCCGCCTAAAACGAGTTTTTTTACTCGTTACTGACATCTTGCACCATTCTCAAGAACAGGCAAGATGCCTGTTCCACAAACAAGATTAAGTTTGATTGTGGGGCGGGCATCCTGCCCGCCCGTCAAAGGCCGATTGACAATGGTGCAACAGAAACAGCGTTAATCTGAGTTCAAAAACTCCAAATAATTATTAGTCAATTCTTTGACTGCTAACTCGTAAAACTGCTGGCCGTGTTCGGGGGTTGCTAAGGCCGGATTTGAACCCATTCTGCCGTCGGGAAATCGGCGGCGGAAATCAGCAGCACCGTAAATTTTGTGCCCGGAAGCAACTTTTTCCGAAAGCGGAGCTTGCTTGATGGCTTCGGGATAAAGGTACTGGGTTAAGGCGATTTCGCTGGGGGTGGCGTGGGAACCTTCTTGGTTTCCGTACAATTCTTTTGCGAGTTTGTAGACTGAACCGCACATGAACCAGTTGCCGATTTGACACTGGATTCGATCGGCATTTGGTAGATTCAAGTCCGACAAATGCGCGTAAGTCTCGGAAAATGCTGCTTTCATCGTGGCAATGTTGCCGCCGTGACCGTTGATGAAGAAATATTTCTCAAATCCAGCTTTTGCCAAAGATGTGATATAATCCCTGATTACCAGTATCAGCGTCTGCGGTCGCAGGCTGATTGTGCCGGGAAAGCTGGTGTGGTGCAAGGCCATCCCGACATTAATTGTCGGGGCGATTAAGGCATTGGCAGCT
The DNA here is from genome assembly GCF_036701805.1 of Microcoleus sp. N3A4. Classification (NCBI taxonomy): domain Bacteria; kingdom Bacillati; phylum Cyanobacteriota; class Cyanophyceae; order Oscillatoriales; family Microcoleaceae; genus Microcoleus; species Microcoleus sp. N3A4. The sequence continues at coordinate 6,754 of NZ_JAUBRJ010000102.1, read as the reverse complement.
TCGCCGACACCGCGGGCGATCGCCTTGGCAGCAATAGCGTCAGTGCCGATCGAGCCGGTGGGCCCGTGCTGTTCGGTAGAGCCGATCGGGATAATTATGCCTTGGGAGCTCTCTAGATAAGCTTCTACCTCGGGCCAGGTACTCAAATGCAGCAACATTATAGGCAGTCTATAGAATTTTTACTTGCTATGGTCGATCGTAGCCGGCAGGCGAAGAAAAAGGACTTTGGGCAAACTTATTATTGTATTCTTAAACAAAGCTCTACATTGCGATCGCAACTTTACAGTTATATTACTTAACCTTAATAATTTAACCAATCGATCGCCAAAACTTTACCTTTTAATAACCTTTTAAGAGTAGTATAGCAAGCATCTCCCTATAGATTGGGTGTTACCTGGTCAACAAACAGCGGGCAATGTTTTATGAAATTAACACCGACCCCTAAAAATGACCGGGCTTCTGACGCCTGGACGCACGCAGACAGCGCGGCTCCGGCAACTGCTCTAAGGCTGTATTCCTTGCACGAGCAAGTAGCAAAGGTCGAGCGCGTCTCTGTTGGATGGACTGGCGAAGGATTTTAAGCGATCCTCTTCGAGGGCTTCGCTAACGAACAAACGGCGCTCGTACAAGCGATCGCAGCGCGAGAGGACCTCAGCTACTGAAGAAGGCGCCTCACGCTAGCCACATACAAACATAACTCCCACTGATATTTATGTCTTCTGCTGAATTAAGCGAAAGTCCTTCAAGGTTGGCTGTTGGACAAGCCGGCCGTATCTTGTTATTGGAAGGTGAAGATCTGTTGCGGGAAATGCTAGCTTTAGCCCTTAAAGAACAGGGCTACGAGGTGGTGGTTACTAGCGACGGGCGCAACGCTCTGCCTTCTGTGCAGGCTTCTTCGTCATACCACAGTGAATTTGCCTTTAACCTGTTAATTATGGATTCCATTAACGGTTTGGATCTGTGTCGAATGTTACGGCATCAAGGAAATCCCGTACCTATTTTGATTATCGGTGCTAGAGGAAGTGCCAACAATTGCGCTTTTTACCTAGAAGCCGGATCGGATGATTATCTGACCAAGCCTTTTGGAATGCGAGAGTTTATCGCTCGCTGTCGGGCGCTGATGCGACGCCAGCGCCTCGGTCAGTTACCGCAACCGGTGATGCTGCAATATAAGAGCATAACTCTGTATCCTGAAGAGTGCCGCGTGTTGGTTCGCGGCCTTGAAGTAAAATTTTCTCCTAAACAGTTTCGCTTACTAGAACTATTTATGAGTAATCCCCGGCGAGTTTGGTCTCGCGATCAGTTGCTGGAAAAAATTTGGGGTCAAGATTTTATCGGAGATAGCAAAACAGTTGATGTTCACATCCGCTGGCTGCGCGAAAAGTTGGAAATCGATCCGGGCAAACCGGAATATATTATTACGATACGGGGGTTCGGCTATCGATTTGGTTGAATTTCAAGTCAGTTCTAGGGTTGGAAGTTGCATTCCAATTGACGTAGGGACACAACATTGTTGTGTCCTTATTTGTCTGTGCAGGGTTTGCTGAATAAAAGCAGAAGGCAGACCCGATCGGGGTTTTAACTGAGATATTGCACCATTCTCAATAAGGTTTTTATGGGCGGGCAGGATGCCCACCCCACAAGAAATTAATTATTTGTGGAACAGGCATCTTGCCTGTTCTTGAGAATGGTGCAAGATGTGAGTTTTAATCTTTTTTTTGACCGAGCAAGTACAATTTATAGCAGAAGCGAGGCTCAAAACCCTTGCACTTTCGCGGGAAGCCGCTGGGTTAATTGGAGAAATAAGCGACGAACCTACTATTTTTCAAGCTGTGTGGCGCGAGCTTATTCGCTCTGTAGAGTTTTTCAGCAAGCCCTATTTACGGTGGGCATCACCCACCTGAAGATTAGTTCCTCTGGCTTGTGTTAAAAAAGGTTAGGACTCAGGGGAAGGATTGTATCCAGGAGTTGAACCAAAACCTGCCTTCAGCATAAGTGCCTCCTGCCTCCTGCCTTGAGCATAAGTCCCTGTAGGATACGTGCCGTTTGATGAATCTGCCGCTACTGAGTCATTAAGTCATGGTTGATTTAGGACTATCAAGCAGTGAATGGAAAGCGCCAGGATATGACAATCGAGGATTCTCATTATGAACAGAACTAAATCTGCTGGTAGCTTCGCTGCCAAAACTGCTCGCTCCCGCACCCTGCGAACAGTTCTGATAGTTCCCTTCGTCTTGCAAATTTTCGTGGCGGTGGGACTGGTAGGATATCTCTCATTTAAAAACGGACAAAAGGCAGTCAATAAAATTGCCGATCGATTGATGGCAGAAGTAGGCAGCCGCGTCGAACAAAATCTGGCTACTTACCTGATTGTACCCCATCAGGTCAACCAGATCAATGCTGCGGCGATCGAGATCGGTACGCTGAATTTGCAAGATTTACCTGTTTTACAGCGTCATTTTTGGCGGCAGCTTCAGATATTTGACACGCTCACTTTTACGGGTTTAGGTTTAGAACAAAGAGACAACTTGGGGGCAGAAAGGCTCGATAATGGTTCGCTGACTTTGAGGGTATCGACTGCAGCAAGTAACTATGATTTTCGCACCTATACTACCAATAAATCAGGGGAAATTGGCGCATTATTAAACAACAAAACTAATTTCGACCCGCGCACTCGCCCGTGGTACAAAGCTGCGGTAGCTGCTGGCAAACCCACCTGGAGCGAGATTTATTCCAATACGGCCGGCATTACGGCTTATCTCGGCGCATCTATGCCTTTCTACGACAAACAAGGAAAATTGCAAGGGGTGCTGCTAACTAATATTAATTTGTCCACCCTTGGCCAGTTTTTGCAAAGCTTGGAAATCGGCAAAAACGGACAAGTTTTTATTATTGAGCGCTCGGGAATGTTGGTCGCAACTTCGACAGGAGAAAGACCGTTTCACGCCGTTAAAAAAGACTACGGAGCCGAACGAGTTAAAGCAATTGACAGTAAAAATACTTTTACCAAAACCACGGCTCAATATTTAGCAGCCAATTTTAACAAGTTCCAATCTCTGAAAACTTCGCAGTCACTAGAATTTGATGTTCGGGGTAAAAAACAATTTTTACAAGTTCTGCCTTGGCAAGATGACAAAGGATTGGATTGGTTGATTGTAGTGGTGGTTCCCGAAGCCGATTTCATGGCACAAATTAATGCCAATAATACCGCAACAATTTTGTTGTGCGCTGCTGCTTTAATTGTGGCGATAATTGTCGGAATTATTACGGCTAGGTGGGTAACTAAACCAATTTTATCTTTGAACGATGCTGCTAAAAAAATTGCTAAAGGTGAATGGGGTAAAAGTGTAATAATTAACCGCGATGATGAAGTCGGGGAACTTGCAAATTCATTTAATAGTATGGCGGCTCAACTGCAAGTATCCTTTGCGGAATTGCAAGCTTTGAATACCGAATTATCTGAGAGTAAAAGCAGACTTTACCAAATTTTAGAAGCGGTTCCAATTGGTATATTTGTAGCCAATTCTAGCGACAAGCCTTATTATGTTAATTCTCGCGCTCTGGATTTATTAGGTACAGATAAAGTTGCTAATAATGCGTCTGAACTTCGAGAGATTTATCAAGCTTATCTAGCAGGTAGCAACGAAATTTATCCCGCCGAAAAAGATCCAATTATCAATGCTTTTAAAGGGGCCAGCGTTAACGTTGATGATATGGAAATTCGGCAGCCTGACAGGAGGATTATTCCGATCGAGGTTTGGGGCACGCCCATCTATGATGACAAAGGAAAGGTGAGTTATGCGATCGCAGCTTTTGCCGACATCACTCAACGCAAACAAGCCGAAAAATTGGTAGCGGAATACAACCGCACTCTCGAATTTCAAGTCGCCGAAAGAACCCAAGAACTCAAAACAGCATTAGACAACCTGCAAACGACTCAGGAAGAGCTGATTCATTCCGAAAAAATGGCAGCTTTAGGTCAATTAGTCGCCGGAGTTGCCCACGAATTGAATACTCCGCTGGGTGCGATCCGATCGAGTGCTGGAAATATGACTAATTTTTTGGGTCAAACTCTCACGAATTTGCCGTCAATGTTTCAGTCGCTTTCGCCCGCAGAATCTGAAAATTTCCGCGAATTAATGTATCGCTCGCTACAAAAAGATATGACTTTAACAGCTAAAGAAGAAAGGAAGTTAAAGCGGGCTTTAATTAGTCAACTCGAAGGCGAAGACATTGACGAAGCGGATGATATCGCCGACACCTTGGTAGATATGGGGATTTACGAGGCCGACGACTTTCTGTCTCTGCTGCAAAAGGTCGATCGCGATCGCATCTTAGAAATGGCTTACAAACTCTCAGAAATCCAGCGAGGAACCCAAACAATTAATACCGCAGCCGAGCGCGCTTCTAAAGTCGTCTTTGCCCTGAAAACTTATGCCCGTTACGACTCATCAGAAACGATGGTTCAATCTAATATAACTGAAGGCATAGAAACCGTACTCACCCTGTATCAAAATAACCTCAGACACGGCGTAGAAGTGATCCGCAATTTCCAAAAAATACCGCCTGTGCTTTGCTATGTAGACCAACTGAATCAGGTCTGGACAAATCTGATTCACAACGCCCTGCAAGCGATGGACAATAAAGGCACATTAACTCTGGACATCGTTCACGAAAGCAACTATATAAAAGTCGGCGTTACGGATAGCGGCAAAGGAATTCCTCCAGAAGTCATGCCCAAAATATTCGCTCCCTTCTTCACAACTAAACCCCCCGGAGAAGGCAGCGGTCTGGGCCTCGATATAGTCAGAAAGATAGTTGACAAACATCGCGGCAAAATAGAAGTTGCATCGGTTCCCGGCAAAACAACTTTTACGGTTGTTTTGCCAGTCAATCTCCCCTAAACAATTAGTTAAGCCAGCAAAAATGTCTAAACCAATCATCCTGTGTGTTGATGACGAAAAAGTAGTTTTACACAGCCTAAAAACTCAACTAAAATCAGCCTTTGGGAATGCTTACTTGTATGAGCTAGCAGAAAATCCCGCCGATGCTTTAGAGTTAATTGATGAATTAAATGACGGCGAAATTTCGATTATCTTGATTGTATCGGATTGGTTAATGCCAGGAATGAAAGGAGATGAATTTCTGATTCGCGTCCATCAAAAATTCCCGAACATAGTAAAAATTATGCTGACAGGTCAAGCTGATGAAGAGGCAGTGAAGAGGGCTTTTGACGAAGCCAACCTCCATCGGTGTTTGCCGAAACCTTGGTCGGAATCAGAGCTGATCGAAACCATTAAAACGGCCTTATCGCTATGATCAAACAAGTCATTATTTGCGTTGACGATGAAAAAACTATTTTGAAAAGTCTTAAAAGTGAATTAAAAGAGGCTTTAGGCAATACTTATCGCATTGAAATTGCCGAAGGAGGTAAAGATGCCCTAGAGTTAATTGCTGAATTGCTCGAAGACGAGTATGAAATCCCTTTAATTATCTCGGATTACGTGATGCCGGACATGAAAGGAGATGAATTGTTGCGGCTAGTTCACGAAATTTCTCCCAAAACTCTCAAAGTGATGCTAACCGGTCAGGCGACTATTGAGGCGGTAGGAAATGCCATCAAACAAGCCAAACTATACCGCTACATCGGCAAACCTTGGCAAACAGAAGACTTGAAATTGACTGTTACAGAAGCCGTCAACAGTTACAGTCAGGATAAAAAACTAGCAGAACAAAATGCCGAACTTCGGAAAATCAATCAGGAATTAGAATTTGCCCTGTCACAGCAATTAAAATTAACAGAAGCTGCTAAACGCTTTGTGCCGAATGAATTTGTCTCGCTGCTAAGCCACGATAGCTTGAGCGACGTTCGACTCGGCGAGAGTGTAGAAAAGGAAATGTCAATATTGTTTTCCGATATTCGGGATTTTACGGATCTTTCGGAGAAAATGACACCGCAGGAAAATTTCAATTTTATTAATTCTTATTTGAGTCGAATGGAGCCAAGCATTATTAAAAATCATGGCTTTATTGATAAATATATTGGCGATGCAATTATGGCGTTGTTTGGCTACAGTGCAGACGATGCAGTCAAGGCAGGAATTTCTATGCTGCACAGTCTCCATGAATACAATCAACATCGCATTAGTTGCAGCTACGCACCTATTAAAATTGGGATTGGCATCAATACGGGTTCATTGAGGTTAGGAACAGTCGGGTCAACTAACAGGATGGACAGTACGGTGATTGGCGACGCGGTGAATTTAGCCTCGCGCGTGGAAAGCTTGACGAAAAGCTACGGGGTGTCGATGTTGATTACTCAAAATACTTTTTTAGAGTTGAGCGATACAGCAAGTTATGCAATCCGAAATATCGGCTGTGTTCGAGTGAAAGGTAAATCGGATTTGGTGACGATTTACGAAGTGTTTGATGCCGATACACCAGAAGTGAAAGAAGGCAAATTAGCAACTTTGCCCGTATTTTTAGAAGCGCTGTACAACTACGCTGCTGCTAAACATCAAGAAGCAGCAGAAATGTTTGCTGATTGCCTGCGAAAAAATCCCCTGGATCGGGTGGCGCAAAATTATCTGCAACGCTGTCAGGAGTTGCAGGTAATATTGCCCCAAAGTCGATCGGACTTTATTTAATACATTCCGGGACAAACAAGCACCGGAATGATATAGCAATCCTAAATGATTTGCTTGCATTATACGCGAGCTTTCTGGCTCGCACTGCAAGGATTCTGGTCTCGCTC
>NZ_JAUBRJ010000181.1:0-1376 GCF_036701805.1 Microcoleus sp. N3A4 | reverse complement strand
ATCTCTTGTTTCATCTGTAGAAAGAATTCTTAAAGAATTTGGAGATAATTATGTAATTAATTTTGCTTAACTACTTAGTCGCTTTTTGGGCTTGAATTTCGCCGTTTTTGGCTCCGGCTTGCACTTTTGCTAGGTTTGCCTCGGCGACGCGCACCTGTTCTTGAGCTTGGTCGAGGGCGGCTTGCAGGCGATCGCGGCTGTCCAAAATTGCGATCGCTTGGCCTGTTTTCACTGTGTCTCCCTCTTTGACTAAGAGTCGATCGATCCGGTTTCCTTCCGCCGCACCGGAGGCGGAGACTTTAATTACTTCTCCTCTGGGTTCCAGTCGCCCCAAGGCTGTAACTGTGGTTAATTGGGATGCTGCGACGGCTGCGGCTGCGGCTGCTGCGTTGGGATCGGGTATGCGCGATCGCCAGATCGTGTAGCCTGTGGTTCCCGCTGCCCCCAGGGTTGCTACTGCGGCCACAACTAGGAGTTGTTTAACTAGGGATGGAGTTGAGGATAAGCCGTCGGCTGTTGCTCGGTGTACCATGACACACCTCATCATTTAGGTTAATAAAACTAAACCGTTTAGTTCTATTTAAAACTAAACCGTTCAGTATAATGATGTCAAGACCCCAAGCAAAAATTACAAAAACAAGCGATGGGCAGGACAAAACCGATCGAACCAGACAGGGCCGCAGCAAGTGACAAAACCGAGCAAATCCTGCAAGGTGCGATGCAAGAATTTTTAACCCACGGCTACGCGGGGACGAGTATGGACAAGCTAGCAAAGACGGCGGGAGTTTCCAAAGCCACGGTTTACAGCTATTTTGCAGATAAAGAAGGATTGTTTGCGGCATTGATTCAACGGCTGGCGCGAAAAAAAGTCCATTTTACAGTTCTGGATGAAGAACCGGCTGTAGCCCTGCGATTCGTTGCCACAACTATATTAGAGCAGGTGACCCAGGAACCTGAATTTCTCAATTTTGTGAGGTTAGTGATTGCGGAGTCGGGGCGTTTTCCCCAGTTAGCGCAGACATTTGTGAGAAACTTAGCTAAACCGGGGATCGATCGGCTAGCGGAATATTTGGCATCGCATCCAGAGTTAAAATTGCCCGATCCGGAGGCAACAGCGCGGATTTTTATTGGATCTTTGGTATATTTCCAGTTAACGCAGGATATGATGCACGGCAAAGAGATTCTGCCAATGGAGCGCGATCGATTGATCGAGGGTCTGCTGCATTTGGTTTTATCCCCGCAGTCCAATTCCTAAGTGCGATCGACAAAATCTAGGAATTTTATTTGAGACAGGACTAAGGCAATGGGCATCGTTAAACAAAGGTATGTTGTTGCACTTGGGCGCTCTTTCATATCCTAAGAGCGCCCAAGTGCAA
>NZ_JAUBRJ010000101.1:0-21226 GCF_036701805.1 Microcoleus sp. N3A4 | reverse complement strand
ACAGTTGACAGTTGACAGTTGACAGTTGACAGTTGACAGTTGACAGTTGACAGTTGACAGTTGACAGTTGACAGTTGACAGTTGACAGTTGACAGTTGACAGTTGACAGTTGACAGTTGACAGTTGACAGTTGACAGTTGACAGTTGACAGTTGACAGTTGACAGTTGACAGTTGACAGTTGACAACGAGGTTTTTAGGATGGGGATTTAAACAGTTGACAATTATCAAATGTCAATTATCAACTGTTAAACCCGCTCATAAAGGTCAATTGTCAATTATCAACTGGTAAAAATCGAGTGTTACTGTTAACTGCTAACTGTTATTGGTGTACTTAATTGAAAGTCGATCGCCCGATTTTGCCGGAATTTTTCAAAGGCATTGCGCTGTTTACACCAGGGGGAGACTTAATCTATTGCATAGACCCCCGCAAGCAAACTCGGTGGCACTTGCAGTTATGCGTAGCTTTACAGGAAATACTCGGTTTGTCGGAACCGCCGCATTTTCTGATACCTTGCTACACGGCAACCGTTGACTGCTGGCCCGATCCTCGCGATCGCGAGTTGCGGGTTGCTGCCGAGGCCTACCCCCCGGTGCTGCGACATCAAACGCTGCTGAATGCCATTTTTGGAACTGCCGACCTGGTTTGGCATCCCCTCCGCGAAGAAATGTGCGAACCGATGGCGATCGCAACTTATCACGAACAATTCCCCGAACTTTGGGAAAATCACGACTTAGTTGTACAGTATCCGATCGCCGAAACTCGATCGAACTGGCGCAGTTCCCCGATCCTACCTCCCTCGCGCTTCCCGCAATCGCAGCAGGCGCCGCTTCCCAAACCCACAGCAATCACTCCACCGCCACAAACTCAAGGGTACGTTTTGCGGCTGTTTGTTTCCGGCAGCAACCCCAGCACCGAACGCACTCTTGAAACTTTACACCAGTTGTTAGAACAATCCCTCGATCGTCCGTACACTTTGAAAGTAATTGATGTTTTGAAACATCCCGAACAAGCGGAGGCAGATCAGATTTCAGCAACTCCTACTTTGATTAAAATCTGGCCGAAACCAGTGCGGCGAATTGTCGGCGAATTGAACGATGCTGAAAAAATACTGCGGCTGTTAAGCTATTCGGAATTTTAGATTTTGGCGAAGATTTTTGCGATTATTTATACCAATTCTCGCCTCCAGAAAGCAACAATGATGAGTGTGGGTTTGTTTGCGCTCACCTGAGCTCCGGGTGCGTCGCTCAAAGATTGTGGATATTCTTTAAGATTTACGGGTGGCGACGCACCTTACAGATACTGTTGCATGAGTTTTGAGAATTAGTATTAATAAGGGCGATCGCCGGTTGACTCACCATTGAATTAACAACACAGGACTTACGCGCGATCGTTTATAAACCGGTTTTTTTTACGAAAAGAGGCGTTGTAGACCGCAGATTCGGTAAAAAACCCGGTTTCTGGGCCCCGATGCGATTTAGGCAGTCCTGGACGCACGCTTCTCAAAAAAACCCGGTTTCTCGTTGTCGCGATCGAGCATATAAGCTAATCCGCATTTAAATTGTACGGTAAAAGAAACTTTCACTCTTGTGGGGTGGGCAGGAGATCCGCCCTCAACATACATTTAAATGCAGTACAGCTTATGACCAAATTACCTGAAGAAACCGGTTTTTTGCGTCCAGGACTGTTAGGTTAACTTACTTTGCTGAAAAATTTGGGTACAGTGCGCCAATACGTACATCCTTCCAAAATTCTGAAGTAGCACAACTGAAGGCCGAAGTTTCTCGACTTAAAGAGGAACTGGATGCGGCACAAAAGGTGATTGCTGACTTACATCAGCAAAACCAGGCTCTTCGACAAAAGGTGTTAATTCCAGAAAAATGCGATCGCTTTTTGAATGCAAGTTTTCGGGTTACTTAATTTCCTTGACTAGCCGTGAACTCCAAGGACACCAGTAAGCACCTGGTAAAAATGCTCCACCCGCTTCATCAAGGTGGTCTTCGACGTAGCCAATTGAAGCATCACAAACTTCTATTGCCATGCTAAAGAAGCTGATAGTCGCTGGATCTAATTGATAGCTCCATTTTGAATTGTAGGCAGCAGGTCTTTTTATGATTCTTCCGAGTACATGGGTTTCATCTTGCTCGGTTCCATTGAGTATACTCCGGGCTTGTTGGATCTTACTCTCATCAGTGAGTTCAATAACGAATTGATCGGGGTAGGGTGGGGTTTCCAAAACAAATCTAGCAGGTGCAGCCGCGTATGATGGAGCACTAAAGCTGATACCCAGCATACCAACAAGAGCCAATACAGTTAGTCCTCGACGTATCAGAGAAGTTAGTTTTTGAAATAGATTCATGGTAAAGACCTCTTTACTTGCCAAAACAAATCGTACCACTCTGGTGCACTTATTATTACTGCACCTCACATTCCGCACCTTCAACTGTCACATCGAATGAAAAGAGCTTGAACTGCTTACTAATAATGGTTTTAGGCTTTCACAGACAAATCCCTTTACCGAGCAGTTATTCTCAATAGCTAACAATTATTAAGAATAAATTGGAGAAATAATTCGTACAACCCCCATTGTTTTGTTCCCAAAAAACAGTGTGCCAGTTCAGCGTGCGGAATGTGGGTTAGAAACCGGGTTTTTTTACGAAAAGAGGCGTTGTAGACCGCAGATTCGGTAAAAAACCCGGAATCTGGGCCCCGATGCGATTTATGCCCACTTTCCGCACCCTCTCCTGTCACAATCGGTTTTTGCGGAATTTTGTGAACCAAAATAGTCACTTTTTATACACAAAAGTGGAAAATTGGACTGGCGATCGCCAGTTCAATTTCGCCAAACTCCGAAAATTCGCAGTGTGACAGTTGGCTGGTGCGGAATGTGGGATAAAAACTTGCTCCTTTCCTTTCCATTAACCAAAATACCAAAAAATCCCCCGCCAGAAGGCAGGGGATTTTAGTTAATTACCTAGAAACCAGAGTTCAGAGTTACCCGAATTTCCCGGCAGTCGAGGCAATTACAAAGGCCGCGTAAGTGAGGACGTTGCCCACAGTAAAGTGAACTAAGCCAACCAAACGACCTTGGACGATCGACAAAGCAACAGGCTTGTCTTTCCAGCGAACCAAGTTAGCCAAAGGAGTGCGCTCGTGAGCCCAAACCAAAGTCTCGATCAACTCTTGCCAGTAACCTCTCCAAGAGATCAGGAACATGAAACCAGTTGCCCAAACGAGGTGTCCGAATAAGAATATCCAGGCCCAGATAGACAAGTTGTTAGTACCGTACGGGTTGTAACCGTTGATCAACTGAGAAGAATACAGCCAGAGGTAATCGCGGAACCAGCCCATCAGGTAGGTAGAAGACTCATTGAACTGAGCCACGTTACCTTGCCAGATGCCCAGGTGCTTCCAGTGCCAGTAGAACGTTACCCAAGCTAGGGTGTTCAGCATCCAGAACACAGACATGTACATCGCGTCCCAAGCAGAGATGTCGCAAGTACCGCCACGGCCGGGGCCGTCGCAAGGGAAAGAATAACCGAAGTCTTTTTTGTCCGGCATCAGCTTAGAACCGCGTGCATCCAGAGCGCCCTTGACCAAGATCAAGGTGGTGGTGTGCAAGCCTAGTGCGATCGCGTGGTGAACCAAGAAATCGCCAGGTCCGATCGCCAAGTACAGAGAATTGGTACCGTTGTTTACCGCGTCCAGCCAGCCCGGGAGCCACACGTTGGCGTAGTTTGGCCAAGCGGTAGAAGCGATGCTTTCAGGATTGGAAAGTAGTACGTCCATGCCGTACAGGGCCTTTCCGTGAGTAGCTTGGATGAACTGTGCGAACACTGGTTCAATCAAGATTTGCTTTTCAGGAGTTCCGAAAGCAACTACAACGTCGTTGTGAACGTACAGGCCGAGAGTGTGGAAGCCCAAGAACAGCGACACCCAGCTCAGGTGAGAGATAATCGCTTCTTTGTGCTGCAACACGCGATCGAGCACGTTGCCTTTGTTTGCTTCAGGATCGTAGTCCCGCACCAAGAAGATAGCTCCGTGGGCGAAAGCGCCGACCATGATGAATCCAGCGATGTACTGGTGGTGCGTGTACAACGCAGCCATCGTTGTGTGATCCTGCGCTATGAAAGCGTAGGGAGGCATCGCGTACATGTGCTGCGCTACCAGGGAGGTAATGACGCCCAAAGCGGCGAGGTGCCAGCCCAATTGGAAGTGCAGCGAGTTGTTGTAGGTCTCGTAAATGCCTTGGTGAGGCATATTGAAGGGGCCTTCAACTTTCTTGCCAAAGAAATCTTTGGCATCGCACATTTCTTTGATGCTGTGACCGATACCGAAGTTAGTCCGGTACATATGACCGGCAACGATAAACAGAACTGCGATCCCCAAGTGGTGGTGAGCGATGTCTGTGAGCCACAGGGACTCTGTTTGAGGGTGGAAGCCGCCCAAGAAAGTCAGAATTGCGGTTCCCGCGCCTTCGGAAGTACCGAAGACATGGCTCGCTGAATCTGGGTTCTCGGCGTATACGCCCCAGTTACCAGTGAAGAACGGAGCCAAACCGGCCGGGTGAGGCGGGGTAGACAGGAAGTTGTCCCAACCTACGTGCTGTCCGCGAGATTCGGGGATAGCAACGTGAACCATGTGACCAGTCCAAGCCAAAGAGCTGACACCGAACAAACCAGCCAAGTGGTGGTTGAGGCGAGATTCAGCATTTTTGAACCAAGACAAGCTGGGGCGGTACTTGGGCTGGAGGTGCAACCAACCTGCGAACAGGAAGACAGCCGCCAGGAGTAGCAAGAAGATAGCTCCTTGATACAGGTCGGCGTTTGTCCGAATCCCTTGAGTAAACCACCAGTGGTAGACACCGGAGTAAGAGATGTCCACCGGGTTAGAAGCGCCCCCTTGAGTGAAAGCTTCTACTGCTGGAGCGCCAAATTGCGGGTCCCAAATCGCGTGAGCGATCGGGCGGACGTTTAGGGGGTCTTTAATCCACTGTTCAAAGTTACCTTGCCATGCTACGTGGAACAGGCTGCCCGAAGTCCACAAGAAAATGATTGCTAGGTGGCCGAAGTGAGAAGCAAAAATCTTTTGGTAAAGATTTTCTTCGGTCATGCCATCGTGGCTTTCAAAGTCGTGTGCTGTGGCAATCCCGTACCAGATCCGCCGTGTGGTCGGGTCTTGGGCAAGGTCTTGGCTAAATTTTGGAAATTTCGTTGCCATAAGCCTTGATTAATCCTGAATCCTGAACAAAGTTGAAGGGATTCGGTTCGGAGTTTGGTTTCGGGATTTGAGATTCCTCCCAAATCCTGAATCCAAAACCTAGGGGTAGTTTACCCTACCGAAATGATTCGCGCTAGGAAAAATGCCCACGTAGTGACAATTCCGCCTAACAGGTAGTGAGCTACACCCACAGCCCGACCCTGAATAATGCTCAGAGCGCGAGGCTGAATCGAGGGAGCTACCTTGAGCTTATTGTGAGCCCAAACAATCGACTCAATCAGTTCTTGCCAGTAGCCGCGGCCGCTGAACAGGAACATCAAGCTGAAGGCGAAGACGAAATGTCCAGCTAGGAACATCAGACCGTAGGCCGACAGTGCCGAACCGTAGGACTGAATCACCTGAGAAGCTTGCGCCCACAGGAAGTCCCGGAGCCAGCCGTTAATCGTGACCGCACTTTGTGCGAAGTTGCCGCCGGTGATGTGAGAAATTGTGCCGTCTGGCGATACTGTTCCCCACACGTCCGACTGCATTTTCCAGCTAAAGTTGAAAATCACGATCGAGATGCTGTTGTACATCCAGAACAAGCCTAGGAACACGTGATCCCAACCCGAAACTTGGCAGGTGCCGCCACGGCCGGGGCCGTCGCAAGGGAACCGGAAGCCCAAGTTGCCTTTGTCGGGAACCAAGCGAGAACTGCGTGCAAACAACACGCCCTTCAATAGAATCAGGACTGTAACGTGAATGGTGAAAGCGTGGATGTGGTGGATCAAGAAGTCCGCCGTACCCAACTCGATCGGCATCATCGCTACTTTGCCGCCGACTATTACTGCACCGCCGCCAAAAGCGTGGCTGACGATTTCCGTTGCATTAGGCGCTGTTGTACCCGGAGCCAAGGCGTGGATGTTTTGCACCCACTGGGCAAATATCGGACGCAACTGAATCCCGGTATCGGAGAACAAATCTTGAGGACGACCGAAAGCCCGCATCGTGTCGTTGTGAACGTACAGACCGAAGCTGTGGAAGCCCAAGAATATGCAAACCCAGTTGAGGTGAGAGATGATGGCATCTCTGTGGCGGATTACGCGGTCGAGCAGGTTATTAACGTGCTGGGCCGGATCGTAATCCCGCACCATGAAGATTGCTGCGTGAGCGGCTGCTCCAACAATCAGGAATCCGCCAATCCACATGTGGTGGGTGAACAGGGATAGCTGAGTCGGGTAGTCCGTAGCAATGTACGGATACGGAGGCATCGAGTACATGTGGTGAGCCACGATGATGCTCAAAGAGCCCATCCAGGCCAAGTTCCACGACAGTTGGCAGTGCCAAGACTGCGTGAAGATTTCGTACATCCCCTTGTGGCCTTCGCCTGTGAAGGGGCCTTTGTGAGCTTCCAGAACTTCTTTGAAGCTGTGGCCGATGCCCCAGTTCGTGCGGTAGAAGTGTCCGGCGACGATGAACAGCACTGCCAAAGCTAAGTGGTGGTGCGCTGTATCGGTCAGCCACAACCCGCCTGTGGTGGGGTTCAGACCGCCTTTGAAGGTCAGGAAGTCTGCGTATGCGCCCCAGTTTAGGGTAAAGAAGGGGGTTAAACCTTTAGCGAAGCTCGGGTAGATGTCTGCCATCAAGCCCGGTGTCAAAATCCACTCGTGTGGCAGAGGGATGTCAGCAACTGTTTTGATCAGCTTGCCACCGACTGTCAGCGGTGCGCCCGCATCGATCGCATCCATGCAAGCATTGATCGGCAGCGAAACGTGAATCTGCTGTCCCGCGTAGCCCAAGCAGCCGCAGCCGAGCAAACCTGCCAAGTGGTGGTTCATCTGAGATTCCACGTTCTGAAACCATTCTAGTTTCGGAGCGCGGACGTGATAGTGGAACCAACCGGCAAATAGCATCAGGGCTGCCATTACCAAGGCGCCGATCGCAGTGCAATATAGCTGGTATGAGTTAGTGATGCCGTTGGCGCGCCACATTTGGAACAGACCAGAGGTGATCTGAATCCCGTGAAAGCCGCCGCCTACATCTGCATTTAAAATTTCTTGACCAAAAATCGGCCAGACCACTTGAGCGCTGGGCTTGATGGCTGTAGGATCTGTCAGCCAAGCTTCGTAATTGGAAAATTTAGCGCCGTGGAAATATGCGCCGCTCAACCATACGAAGATTACTGCCAAGTGGCCGAAGTGAGCGCTAAAGATTTTGCGCGAAACGTCTTCTAAGTCACTTGTATGACTGTCAAAGTCGTGAGCGTTAGCGTGGAGGTTCCAAATCCAAGTGGTGGTTTTTGGCCCTTTAGCTAGAGTGCGATCGAAATGACCTGGTTTTGACCACTTCTCGAAGGAAGTGGGAACCGGATTCTCATCGACTACTACCCTAACTTTTACCTCTCGCTCTGGAGGACTAATGGTCATGAAGACTCTCCTCTCGGTAAGACAAGGAACGAGAACTGATAATGTATCTGACATTCCCCGGGCTTTTGGTACGGGGATTCTCGGTTACCCGACACAGATTGCACTTCACTCTTTGCAGAGTTAGACGCAGGTGCATCGTCTCCCCAAGCATTTTGCTTCTTTGAAGAAGCCAGGTTCCCAGTGTCGCTAACAATGTCGCTGGGTACTGCCAACTCTTCTCACCAGATGAGCCGCTAATCGTGTCCCTGATTTAGGTTGGATGCGGCTGCTCTTTTGAGGGAGTTTTATGAATTATAAGCTTGCTAGAGGAGTATTAATCCCTTGTTAACAATACTTAAAAAAGCCTCAATTCTTGATTTAATAACGCCTTTAATTTCCATAGTCCCTCGAAAAAGTCAAGGGGTACTGCCATTAACTTTACAAAACTAAAAGATAAGGTAATTGAGGAATACTGATTTGTAGAGAAATGTTTCGGACAACGTCTGCGAGAGTTAATAGTCCGATAGGATGGGTTCCCGCTGCAACATCAATCCGGGTTCCTACGAGCCTCCCGAATTCCCGATCGGCAATTCCCAAATACTAAATTCGGTTTTGGGCTATAGTTCCCTATGAGAAGGCTTCTAGGAGTATGGTTGCGTGATTGGCATCAATTGGCACAGAACGGTTACGGGCAGGCTGCTGGCATTGTTCGCAGCTGCAGTATTAATTTTCGGTTTAGCAAGTTGTGGCGCGGGCAATCCCCAATTGCCAAAATCAGGGAACAAGAGCGGCTCAGCTACTGCCCAAGTCAACAGAATCTCAGAGGTTTCTCCCCCAGAAACCATTCAACAACTGCGTCAGGCTCTAGAAATCTACCAGCCTCAAATTAGTATTTTGAATCCAAAACCTGACGAAGTGCTTCAGGATATAAATGTGTCGGTTCAGTTCCAAGTTAAAGACTTGCCCATTTTCAAAGATCCAAACTTGGGTTTGGGGCCCCACCTGCAAGTTTTATTAGACAATCAACCTCACTCGGCAGTTTACGACCTCAACCAGCCTTTAACCCTCTCGGACTTAGAACCGGGAACTCATACCCTGCGGGTGTTTGCCGCTCGTCCTTGGGAAGAAAGCTTTAAAAACGAAGGTGCTTGGGCCCAAACCACGTTTCACGTTTTTACCAAAACTGAGGACAATAATCCCGATCGAACATTGCCCCTATTAACGTACAACAGCCCCCAAGGCAGCTACGGCGCAGAACCCATCCTGCTCGACTTTTACTTGACAAATGCCCCCCAGCACCAGGCGGCTCAACAAAATTCTCAAGATGAAATACTCGATTGGAAAATTCGAGCCACAGTTAACGGCGAAAGCTTTGCGATCGACCAGTGGCAACCTATATATCTTAAAGGATTCAAACCAGGGAAAAACTGGGTACAGCTAGAATTAATCGACGAACGGGGAAATATCGTCAAAAACGCCTTTAATAATACAGTCAGACTGATCGACTACCAACCTCTGGGCCAAGATACTCTTTCTAAATTAGTGCGGGGCGAACCAACAGCAGCAGATGCTCGCGGTACAGTCGATCGTGCCTACCAAGCCCCCGAGCCCGCACCAACGCCAACCCCCGAACCGAAACCGACACCTGCATTAGAAAAAACACCAGTTATCGAACCCTCACCAGCGGTTCAAGAAACCCCAGTTACCCAACCCAGCTTAGAGCCAGCAGTCGCTCCGGCAGTTGCTCCCGTTCAAGTAATAGAACCGACACCGACAGCAACCCCCCAACTCGAAGGGCCAAAACTTGTAGAACCAGTTCAAGTAATAGAACCGAAGCCGACAGCAACTCCACAATTAGAATCATCGAAAGCTGTAGAACCAGTTCAAGTAATAGAACCGACGCCGACAGCAACTCCACAATTAGAAACCCCCACAGTTGTGGTTCCTGTTAAAATAATAGAACCCACAGCAACAGCATCTCCCGAAGCAAAAAAACAGGAAGATCGAGGATACTACAATCGGTTCCTCAACTTTTTGCGTCAAGTTGTCGAACCTGCTACTCCTTCAGATTCCCAAACTCTGCCAGAAATAACAAAAAAAGCTCCAGTACCAAAAGTAATCGCTCCTGCGATACCAGAACAGTCTCCCAATCTTGTACCGCCAGCGCCACCTGTTGCCGCTGAAACTCCTAGCCCGCCAACCAGCGGCGAATTATCCACTCCCCAAACAACTGTTTCCGAACCCGAAAATCCCCCCAAATCCGAACAAAAAGTCGAATTTGCCACGTAACAAAATCTTTCTGAGCTTCTTGGTGGCATGGGCGTCCCGCCCGTGCTGCATCTGCGGTCAAAAATTAAAGGAAACCCAAAAATGACCTACCTAGAAACAGCAGCCCAATTCTACAGCGATGTTGCCGAAACCCCCCAAATCGGACTTTGCTGCGTCCAAAGCAGTCCCTTGCAATTGCCAGGATTAAAAATTCCCGAACAAATGCAAGAAATGAATTACGGCTGCGGTACAACAGTCCACGCCGCCGAAATTGTCGGCAATCCAGTCGTGCTTTATGTAGGCGTCGGCGGCGGTTTAGAAGCACTGCAATTTGCTTATTTTTCTAGACAAAAGGGATCAGTAATTGCCGTCGATCCGGTTCCAGCAATGCGAGAAGCTGCGGCACGCAATTTGCGAATTGCCGCCCAAGAAAATGATTGGTTTGATGCGAGTTTTGTGGAAATTCGTGAAGGCGATGCTTTTGCGTTGCCGGTGCCGGATGCTTCTGTAGATGTTGTCGCACAAAATTGCTTGTTTAACATCTTTGAACCTGCAGATTTAGCTAAAGCATTAAAAGAGACTTATCGGGTGTTAAAACCGGGTGGCAGGTTGTTGATGAGCGATCCGATCGCAACTCGGCCAATTCCCCAACATTTGAAAGAAGATCAACGCTTGCGGGCGCTGTGTTTGTCGGGTGCTCTGACATACGCAGAATACGTTCAACACCTTGTAGACGTTGGTTTTGGGCAAGTCGAAGTTCGGGCGCGCCGTCCTTACCGATTGCTGGACAAACACAATTATCAATTGGATGCGGATTTGCTGTTAGAAAGCCTGGATTCGGTGTCTTTCAAAGTGGATGTACCGGATGACGGAGCTTGCATTTTTACTGGCAAGACGGCGATTTATGCAGGGTCTGAAGAGCTGTTTGATGACGGGGCAGGCCACATTTTGCAGCGGGGAGTTCCGGCGGCGGTTTGCGATAAAACTGCTGGCAAGTTGGGGGGATTAATGCCCGATAAGGTGTTAATTACTGATTCGACTTGGCATTATAACGGCGGCGGTTGCTGTTAGATTTATTTCCGAATAGGGAGGTAGCTTTCACCGCAGAGATATAGCCTTTCTCAAAAAGATGAGGTATGACTGACAGCTTACATAACCAGCCAGACTAAGAGGGCTGAAGCCCAACAACGTACCTCATCTTTCTGAGAACCGCTATAGCTGCCTCTTTCAACTCTTTCTGCTGATAGTTATCTCTGGACTCTGCCTCAGTAAAATTATGAGAGGAGTTATTGTATGAGTTTGAGCGATATTTTAAAACCTCTGAACCCTGATGATTTTGGAGATATTATTCGAGATGTTTGTTGCGAGGGACATCGAGAGCGTCAAACTCTCAATCAAATTCTATCATTCATAAATTGTATATTTGACGGTCGAGGCTGTGAGTCAGTCTTGCATGACATGATCCAAGACATTACTCTAAAAACAGGGGAATTGTTGAATGCAGATAGAACGACAATTTTTATATTCGATAAAGAGCAAAATGAACTGTGGGCAGTTGTAGCTAAAGACGAAAATGGCAAAAATTTAGAGATCAGATTTCCCGCTAATCTGGGCATTGCGGGAGAAGTAGCCACGGAGAAAAAAATTGTAAATATTCCCTATGATTTCTATGATGACCCACGTTCTGTAAACGCCAAAAAAGTTGACGACATAACAGGATATCGTACTTCTACAATGCTGGCGATGCCCCTGATCGACGAAGAAACAGGCGAGTTAATGGCAGTAGTCCAACTGATTAATAAACTCAAGCCGAACCACAAAGATGATGATACTTTAGGCGAACAGATTGACAAAGTAGGATTCACTCAAGCAGACGAAGAAAATTTTAGAGAATTTGCCTCGTCCATTCGCTTAGTTGTAGAGTCGTCCAAATCTTTCTACGCCGCAAGTCAAAGACAACGGGCCGCGACAGCGCTGATGAACGCCGTCAACGCTCTTTCTCAGAGCAGTCTAGACTTAGATGATACCTTGAAGCGGGTGATGGATCGGGCCCAAGAACTGATGAATGCCGATCGCAGTACCTTGTGGGTGATTGACCAAGATCGAGATCAACTGTGGACGAAAATCCCGATCTGCGCTCACCTTCAAGAAATTCGCATACCCAGAACCGCCGGTTGGGCAGGCATCGTGGCTCAATCCGGCGAACCGCTGCTGATTCCCTTTGACCTGTACGATGACCCCCGCGCCGGTTTTGGCCCAGAACCAGACAAAAAAACTGGCTACCGTACTTGCAGTATGCTTTGTATGCCAGTGTTTAACTCAGACAACAAATTGATTGGGGTCATCCAATTAGTTAATAAAAAACGACCAGGAGAATTCCCCCCCTACAACCCGGAAGATTGGCCGCAAGCCCCCGATCGGTGGAAAGCGAGTTTCAATCAAACCGACATGGAATTTATGAAGGCGTTTAACATCCAAGCCGGAGTCGCCCTGCAAAACGCTATCCTGTTTTCCGAGGTCAAACAACAAGAAAACAGACATAAAGATATAGTGCGATCGCTCCCTAACGGCGTCATCTCGACAGATAAAAAAGGTAACATTATTACCGCTAACGATCGAGCTAAACAAGTACTAGGTGCTAGCGAGGGAGAAGTCGTAGAGGGTGTATTTTTGGGTGATTTAATTAAAATCGAGAATGAGAATTTTAGTCAATGGTTAAATGCTGCTTTGTCACCGGAAGGCGATCGAGATAGAGAGCAATATTACCCCGATCGCGTCCTATTGCCTTTGCAAGGGGAACCGCAGAATATCAATCTGTGGGTTAACTCGATCGTAAGTGCGATCGACCCGAATAAAATTAACGGTGTGTTGGTTATTTTGGAAAATAACAGCAGGGAAAACCAAGGATAAAATTTGGGATAAGCAAGAAGACTATATTGTTGGTGAACCCGCCCTGAAAGCCATATATTAATTAGCTTGGTATTTTCGGACATAACCTAACTCTTCCTACTTACCAAGCTATAAGCTGAACTTGAGGCGCGACTGATTCCCTGCAATATTGCGTGATTAGCGCTTGGGCATTTTCCTTGTTTTGTCCTGTGAATAAATTGAAAACTACTTCTTCATCTTGAGAGGAGAGATATAACAAACCACAGTTTTTTAGCCGCGAATAAATTAAGGGAACTTTGGCAAACTCAAGTAAAGTAGCTTTTTTGCGATCGCGCTCTTTCGCTTCTGGGCTATCGTGGTACTGAGACTGAAACTCTACTACTAGGCAAGGATTGTAGTTCAAGTCTGTGATTAAAGCATCCACAGCACTGCTAAATAAAAACTTTTTTAGTTCCCAGTCAAGGTTGCTGACTTGTTCGCAAATTTGGGATAAGCTAACCTGTGTATGAATTTTATAGTTGTTGTCTACACAGGTATGAAGAAACTCCAGCATTCTTTCTTCGTAAGAGTTGACAAGTCTTTTGGCTTTTACAGACATTATTTTGCCTCCATGAGAATTTTTACAAAGTAACCAAGAAACTCTTCTAGAACTTCACTTGAACTAATAGATACTTGCCATGCGTAGGGAAATAGTTTATCTTCGCTGAGTATGAGGTAGCTGTCCCTATTACTTAAGGTTTCAATGGGGAAATTTTCATTTTTTTCAAGGGGTAGTTTGAGAATTGTGCGTTTACAGTAAGCAAAAGAGACGTTAATTTTTTCTGGTAAATCAGAATAGTTTATTGGTTGTTCTATAATTTCATTTATATAAAAAACTCCTCTTGTTTTCCCTTCTATTATTGTAATAAGTCGCGGTTCTAGTGAATTTAAAAAAAGCTCTTTTTCACTGGGTAAAACCCATACTGAGCCTACTGTAAGTTCTGGTTCTACTTCTACCAATGTCCAATACTTGAAGCTGAGTATATGTTTGTCTAAGATATCTTGAGGAATAGAAATAAACAAACTATCCTTTCGCTCTTGAAAAACAAGTTGATAACGTTTATCCCCTTTCCCTGGCTTCTTAACTCTGTATCCTATATATTGAGAGGTTCGCTTCTCCTCAAACTTTTCGTAGAAACCAAGTTCCTTTAACAAACTAATAGCCAAAGACATCAAATCTTGGCCACCTTCAATAACTTGAATATTGGTTGAAATCAGGCGGGGTACCCCGTCTTCTACCTCAAAACGCTGGATAAGATCGTAGATAATTTTGGACATTTGCTATTTCCTAAAAACCTTGGCTAAGGTTCCTAGACATAGCTTAAACTTGCTAGCGAGGAATGTCAACTATCTTGGCTAAGATTTTTAGATTTTAATTACACAGGGATTTTTTGAGTATTTATACGCAACAAGGACAGTGAAGCCCGATCGCACCCCTCGCACCCCTCTTGTGGTACAGGCACTCCGACCTGTAACACAAGCCCTCGTTTAACCTCCCCTTTTCCCCATCCTGCCAAACTTCCCGCTAAATTAAAGAAGTAAAAAAATCATTCACGCCCTCCCAAGGAGATGCTATGCCTCGCGTCAGAGCACCAGAATTCCCCGGAAACTACCCCTGGCTAAACACCGAGAAACCTTTATCCATTGAATCCTTAAAAGGGCGCGTGGTCCTCCTCGACTTCTGGACTTACTGCTGCATCAATTGCTTGCACGTCCTCCCAGACTTAAAATACCTCGAACAAAAATATAAAGATTCCCTCACGGTTATAGGCGTTCACTCGGCAAAATTTGAAAACGAAAAAGAAGTAGAAAACATCCGCCAAGCTATCCTCCGCTACGATATCGAACATCCGGTAATCGTAGACAGCGGTATGAAAGTTTGGCAAAGCTACGCCGTCCGCGCCTGGCCGACTTTAATGGTGATCGATCCAGAAAGTTATGTCGTTGGCTTTGTTTCCGGCGAAGGCAATAGAGAAGCACTTGACGAGTTAGTTGGCAAGTTAATTTCAGAATACAAAGATAAAAATGCGATCGACTTTAAACCACTCAGTTTTAGCTTAGAAAAGCAGCGCAAACCTCTATCAACCCCGCTGGCTTTTCCCGGTAAAGTGCTGGCATTTGCCATCACTGTAACGGAGGCAAAACACCTTCACCAACATGAAGCTCTTTTAGGCGAAATGACTGAGGATAATGAATTTGTAGATGAAACTGTATTGCCCGGGCCTGCTAACTCGGTTCAACAAAACTTGGTCGGTTCTTGCTTGTTTATTGCGGATTCGGGACATAACCGAATTGTTGTGAGCACTACCGAAGGTGATGTGCTGCACGTCATCGGTACCGGCAAACCGGGTTTAACTGATGGGGACTTTGCGGAGGCTGAGTTTTTTGCACCTCAAGGTATGGCTTTTGATGCAGAAAGTCAAATTCTCTATGTTGCTGATACGCAAAATCATGCTCTCAGAAAGATTGATTTTACGACTCAGCGGGTGGATACTGTTGCTGGTACCGGCGAACAAAGTCACGAAATTGCACCGGGCACCGGCAAGGGTTTAGAAACCAAATTGAACTCGCCTTGGGATTTAGAAAGAGTGGGAAATAGACTTTTTATTGCTATGGCGGGTTCGCACCAAATTTGGGAAATGCAATTAGACACTGGTACGATCGGCACTTATGCGGGTATTGGCCGAGAATCCTGTGTAGACGGGAATCTTGCAGAATCTGCTTTTTCTCAGCCCAGCGGCCTGGCTACGGATCGATCGGAGTTGTTTGTTGCTGACAGCGAAATTAGTTCGATTCGCGCTGTGGGTATTGATGAAGACCCGAAGGTGCGTACTGTTTGCGGTAGCGGTGAATTGTTTGGTTTTGGGGATAAAGACGGTCGCGCTGATGAGGTCAGGTTGCAGCACTGTTTGGGTGTTGAATACGCTCAAAATTACCTCTGGGTTGCTGATACTTACAATCATAAAATTAAGCGGATCGACCACCGGGGCGGTACGTGCAGAACGATGATTGGAGACGGTACAGGGGGTCATGTTGATGCTAAAGGTCTCAAGGCTCGATTTTTTGAACCTTCAGGATTGAGCGCGATCGGGCCTCACTTGTTTGTTGCTGATACGAACAATCATCTGATTCGGCGAGTTGAGTTGGATACGCTGGAAGTCACAACTTTGGATTTCGCCAGTTTGTGTCCTCCTGATGTTTGTGTTCCTGATTGAGCCGATCGACCTTTTTCACATCAGGCACCGTTCTCAATTCTCCTGATTGCCCGATTGATTGCGGTAACGTAGGGTGCTCTTCGGCGCCCCTTACCGCAATCAATCGGGCAAAGTAAGTCAACCTAACAGTCCTGGACGCAAAAACCAGGTTGATTCAGGTAATTTGGTGATATACGCTCGATCGCGACAACGAGAAACCGGGTTTTTTGGGAAGCGTGCGTCCAGGACTGCCTAAATCGCATCGGGGCCCAGAAACCGGGTTTTTTACCGAATCAGCGGTCTACAACGCCTCTTTTCGTAAAAAAACCCGGTTTCTAACCCACATTCCGCACGCTGAACTGGCACACTGTTTTTTGGGAACAAAACAATGGGGGTTGTACGAATTATTTCTCCAATTTATTCTTAATAATTGTTAGCTATTGAGAATAACTGCTCGGTAAAGGGATTTGTCTGTGAAAGCCTAAAACCATTATTAGTAAGCAGTTCAAGCTTTTTTCAGTCTATGTGACAGTTGAGGGTGCGGAATGTGAGGTATAAGTGAATTTAGGGTCGAGAGGAATCGCTTATATATTGTTTTGCGATTTAAAGATTCAAAAATATTAAGTGTTCTAAGCCACAGCGAATTCTGTGTACTTTCTCATTTCTGGGGAACGGAACCCCAGAACAATCCTATCTTTGGGAATTCCAGCATTGAGAAATTCGTTGGCGATTCCATCTTCTGTACCATCTCGATGAATCCAAATTTTACCATCGATAATTTCTACATGAATTAAGCAACCGTGAACTTGTCGCACTTCCTCCCAACCGAGAATCATCAGTAGATAGCGATCGTTCTTGGTATCAAATACCGTATGTCGCTGAATATCTCCGTAAGCATATGGTATTTGAGCGTATTCAGTAATAATGGAACAGATAATATGACGGTATTCTTCTAAGCTATCCATCGCAGAACTACCTCCTTTTGTGGTTGAAAAACAATGAGTTTTACGCGATTGTTTCTGAGTAACAGTTGTCCAATTGGTTCTTCAAACAATCCTTCGTATATTTCATCATGAACGGCAACATAAAGTTCTCGATCGGGTTGGATTTCTGCTAAAACATCATGGTACACAATATACTGACCAATTGCTTTTTCCAGTTCGTTCATTTCGGATGCACCTACAAAGCTTTTGATTTTCACGGCAATTTTACGTTCAGCTTTTTCAGCAGCGATGAGTTTTTGAACCCCTAAATCTACATACATATCTTTAGTACCCCATTTGAGGCTGAGGGGATCGTGAGTGATTGTCCAGTTATCTTTAACTAGAGCATTTTTTACACAGTTGTGATAGATGTCTTTAGCGGGCATAATTATAATATTTGAGCCAAGCGTCGTTACTGAGTGTCCTGGTGAAAGCTATTCGATATTTTAATTTCCTGCAAAGATCGCCTCTGCTTAAATCGTAGCAAATTAGATCGCACATTTTTGTAATACCTGTAGGGAAATGGCATTCCCTCCGCTGGCGCTTCGCCCAAAGGCGTTGGGCGAAGTGAAACGTAGGGTTCGCGATCGCTTGCGGCCCAACCTACTTTTTTAGTCGAGTTAAACTTTGCTACAATCTAATTAATCTTTATCAGCGGGAGAATGCGAAGCGGTTGGCTGAGTCTGTCAAGCGGGAATAAAAGTGCGATCGCATTCCCTATCTTTAACATGACTGATAAGCTGTTCGACATTCAAACTGCACTATTTGTGGACTATACCCCATACTGTAAGGGATTCAGACAATAAATTTAAATGACTAACAGCTTACCATTTTAGATAGTGATATGCACCCAGAGACAGAGCAACTCATCCTTCCTGTGACTCACCAAACTTTGTAACACGAGATTTACATGATAAAATTTGCAAAATTCTTGCAAATTTTAAACCTATTAAAGTGACTGGTTACTACAACGAATACAGCCACCATCATCAGATTTTTTGTACAGCAGCTTCTGAGGAAGCTACAGCAATTGAAAAAGCTCTGAAGGTAGGCAAGTTTTTGGATGATGACATTTACTATTTCAATATAAATTATCATGACTTTTCTGAGGAGGAACCTGCTAATCAGTTAGTTAGTGCATGAATACCTGCAACACCAAAAACAATATATGTTTTGCTTCTGGGATGTTGGATGCGGATACAAGTTTGGCTGTACTGCACGCGGTGATTGGATTGGCTTGAGATCATCGAGCTTTATGGAATACAATCCTTGACAGCTACACAACAATTTTGTGGAAGCGGACTGAATCGCCCTTCCCTCGCTTCACCAAAAGGGCGATCGCCCTCAACCCCTCAAATCTCGCCATTCACCTGCATTTGATGCACCCGATCGGCCAATTCTTGCAAGCGCTTTTCGTCCAACTCGTCGATCGCCAGCATCCCTACATAGATGATTTCCTTCAGCGTTAGTCGGGTTGCTAGCGCCTTTTTCTGCACAAGTTCCTTAATTATGGGGCTGACCGAAAGCATCGAGGATACCCGCCACGTGATTCATCCGTCCAGAAATAAAAAACCTGTATCCGATAAAGGAGCCCCCGACTCGATCCGTGGGGTCAATGCTTCAATTCTAAAATCTAAAATCTAAAATCTAAAATCTAAAATCTAAAATCTAAAATCTAAAATCGATTGACTCCAATGGCGGTACGGGATCTCGTCACAAACTAACCGGAGATTAACAACTTCGATTAAATCTTAGGACTTTTAACCTAAGTTTTTAGCTGCGATGCAACTTGTTTAACCGCGTTTTGACAAGATGCAACACAATGTGAAGTCAATCTATCAAAAAATGCTGACTTATCTAAGAAATATTACAAACTCTACCGTAAGACGATTTGATGGTAAAGTTATCAATTGATGTGACGAGCGATCGCTCTCCATCATCGCACAGAGCGAAAGACTAAGTTTAGTTGGGCTGAGACTTCGGCTTCCGACTTCTTAACCCTATGTATCTGTAAATCACTTAGTGCTGAAGATTCAATTAACCATATTACCATCACAATTGGAGATTTTTCAATGAAACTCAGTAAATCTTTAGCAACGTTGTTGACATTAATTTGTATCACAGTCATAGTTGTGACTACTTTCAGATTAAGCCCTAGTTTCGCTCGTTCTACGCCGGCGATGTCAGCACAAGAATCAGCAGAAAAAGTAACTACAGATATGATTGCACAAGTTCCCGGAGGAAATTCTCTCTACAATAGGCTGGGAGGCTACAACGCGATCGCAAAAGTCATTGATGATTCAGCAACTTTCATATTCGCTGACGCACTAATTGGTAAATACTTTATTGGCTTGGGTACAAACTCACAACAGAGGCTGCGTCAGTTGTTGGTGGATCAATTCTGCCAAGCGGCAGGGGGGCCTTGTGTTTATACAGGGCGGACTATGAAGCTTTCCCATAGTGGAATGGATGGAGGTCTCACGAACAATGAATTTAACGCTTTTGCTAATGATGTGTCCCAAGCTCTCGATAAAAATAGGGTCAATCCACCAGAGAAAGCCGAAGTCCTGGCATTTGTTAATAGTCTCAGAAGCAAGATTGTCGAAAAGTAATATGAAACGCTCCAATCTCCTCCTGCTTTCGGTGGCATTTCTGCTACTGTCAGGAATGGTAACGGCCGACGCAGCCCGTGCAAAACCGTCAGAGCCAACCACCGAGATGAAAGTTCCAGTATCCCCAATGCCGAGGCAGTCTTCTGAGCGCTTTTCCATGCCTGCTATTTTTGCTCCACCCCAGGCTCAATCCAACGATCGACCTTTTTGTTTTTATCAGCGCTCCGATAGCACGATAGTTGATTTGAGCAGACTGTGTGGGGCTAAGAGCACCGAAACGGGTACAAATACTAGATGGGAGAACGCTCCTGTTGAAGAGAAGAAGACCCCAATTTATTGGTAGAAAAATGAGAATTTGTTTCAGTAGACGAATTCCATAGGATCGCCCTTGCCTTACTTCACCCGAAGTACGCGCGGCGTAGCTATCCCGTAGGGAATCGCCCTCAACCCCTCAAATTTCACCATTCACCTGCATCTGATGCACCTTGTCAGCCAGTTCTTGCAAGCGCTTTTCGTCCAACTCGTCGATCGCCAGCATCCCTACATAGATAATTTCCTTGAGCGTTAGTCGGGTTGCTAGCGCCTTTTTCTGCACAAAATCCTTGATTATTGGGCTGACTCTCTGTCCTGCACATCTACACCAAACAGATGTACACACCTACAATCAATAGATGCGTATATTATGATATCAGAAACTCCGGCAAAATCGCGGACGATCGCAGAATCGAGAATAATTCACAAATCGCGAATCCTGCATCCGCTGGCGAGATTCGTTACCGAAGAAACAGTTGCACTCCTGTTCAATATCGCAGCAGACGAGATTTACCGCATCGAATGCTGTCTTTACATGGTGTACGTTCACGCCAAAGGCATCAGCCGGTTTGTCAGCTACGCCGATTTTCCCCCGATTTTAGCAGTAAAGCCGATCGCACCTCAAGATTTTGGCAGATGGTACAAACGCTGGAAAAGCAAGCACCAGCATTTTGGACTAAATTCTACACCTACAAGTTCAAAAAAGCTGTTTCAGTTGATAGATTGCTGGAGTGGGGCCAACTGGTAGCTACTGTTAAATCGGTCATTTCTGGGGCCGCGCTGCAACAGCTACGAGATGTCTATGCCCAATAAAAAGATTTGATGGAGAAATTTTAAAGTGCGATCGGCTTAATCCTACTTGAACTTTCAATTAAATTTTAAAACACCTCATCTTCGATTCCCAGCCACCATTCCCCCAGATTCATTAAATCTTGATGAATGTCGGTAAGTTCTGTCATATATTCCTCAGCCGAAATTTCCGATCGCCTTTCTTGCAATTTTTTGAGTCGCAGTTGCACCAACAGCCAAGGTTTGGAAATCCCGTCTGTTGCTTCAATATATTTGGCTACGTCTTTGCTGTTCATAGTTATTGGTTATTAGACCTCTTGCAAAATAATTTTGTGCTATTATGGAAAGTTTAGCCACTTTTATAATCTAGCAGGCCCGGCAAGTTTAAGGAGATGCCAATCAACCACATAATTCAAAGTTTGACCTAAACTCGAGCAAACTTTTAAGGATAACACATATTGTAAGGATTCAGGTCAAAAAAACTTCGGTGACAAAAGCTGGTAAAATAAACCAATGAAAAAGCCCCCAGCAACCAGA